>CALGGQ010000296.1 GCA_937915775.1 uncultured Clostridia bacterium
ATTTTTCTCGGTTTTGTTACTTTTCCAAAAGTAACGCAATGGCACTTTTGACACTTACGCATCAAAAGTGCATTGCGCTCTGCGAGGCAAAGAAACACCCGAGCCTACAAAGACACCCATAATTATTCACCGACATATCCATTTTATCTCCTCGGCAAGTGTTTATCTTGGGTAGCATTTCGGGATAGCGTTTGCCTTCGTTCTTCGCTGTAAGGTTTAGTTAAGCGGAAGCAAAACCTCCCCTTGTTAATCTCAAATTCAAGCATACCGTTACCCGAATCATCTACCAATTTGCACTCGTTAGGATGCTCGTTAGAGAACCTTGTCAACCTATTTTTTAGGTCAGTGTTGTAGGTTCTGATATTAATAACGGGGTTATCCTCATCAAAAAATATCTCCGTTATCTTTTCCTTTTTATTCAATCCGGTTATCATAAATTACTCCTTTTCCATCCATTTCCCGACAGATTATTATCGCACTTGACCGAAAAATATATTGTCGAAACGGACAACATCAACAATATTTTTAGACAACAAAAGAGCCGTTTTGCAGGGAAGCAACACATTCTTTTCTGTGTTTACTTCACCATTCAAACGACTCTTTACTCTCTAATTATTCTACTCGCATTTACCATTCACTCATAAACACATATTTAATTTGCAAAGTCATTATATCAAACAAATGTTCGCTTGTCAACAAAAATATAGAATATTTGTTCGTTTTTCTTTGCTGATTTACTTTACTTTTATGGGTGAATATAGTATAATATATGCAAGGAGGTTAAGACCTCCGGCAAGGAGTTTATCACGAAAAACGGTGGACGGTTAGCCCTTTATTTCACATAGAGGGCATTGCCCTCTAAATCTGATTTAGGGGGTGATGACATGGAATATTACTACCTTATAATTACTCTTGTACTTATAATAGTCATTATTTTTGCATCAAAAAAATAACCGCCCTGCAGTCCTCTAAAACTTAGGGCGATTAATTCTTCCTAACAAGTGGGCTAACCGTCTATCGGATAGCTCCTTGTTCATTTTTATTATAGATGATTTTTTTGGTGTTGTCAACCAGTATTATTCTTTGTCCAACTTACAAATACCATTTATCTTATATTCATCTCCATAATCAAAATGAACATTAATTATATTGCTTCCATTTGTTAGTGTGCTGTCAGAATGTTGCAACAGTTTTTTACCGTGATATACAGCTAAATGGATTTTTTCATCATCATTCCACGGAACATTATCAACAAGTTCAAATACTGGTTCTGTATGTATTTGTTTCCCAAATAGTTCGTCTATGGAAATATTAAAAGTATCTGCAATAATAGGTAGTAACATTATATCTGGAGAAGTAATTTTCTGCTCCCACTTTGAAACTGCTTGCGTGGATACATTCAGCAATTTTGCAAGCTCTTCTTGCGTCATAAAATTTAGTTTTCTGTAATAGGCAATTCTGTCACCAAGATTTATTATATTTTTCATAGGCTAATCCTTTCATAATTGATGATTATATTATACAAATGCCTATTGAGAATTTTAAGATAGTATTTTGATAATTACTGCTACCTACAGTTGAATTATATTTCTTTCAGCATAACAAGTTCTTGATTATTCGGTCTTAAATTCAGTTCACCAACGCACTTAAAACCCAACCGTTCATATAAATGCCTTGCGCCGTAATTATCGCTTTCAGTTGAAAGCATTAGTCTTTTTTCGCCTTTGCTTTTCATTTCGGTTTCCCAAAACTGAATTAGCTTTGTGCCAGCACCATTGTTTTGATATTTTTCAAATATATACAAACGGTTAATAAACGGATACTTTTCAATGAAATAGTTGTATTGTAACCAGCCGAGAAATACACTATCATCAAATGCAAATATCGCTTGATGATTATCTGTCCAACTTTTCCATTTGCTTTGAGAAATAGAGTTATCTATTTTGAGAATCAGCTCATAATCCTCGTATTCTGCATAGCGTATGTTCACCATTTAATAATCCTCAATATCCATTGCGTAGAACTTTGCCTTAAAGGTTTCGCTGCCGTCAAATTTTGTAATTGTACCGTCGTGATGATAAGTTAGCCCCAGCTTTTCCATGACCTTACCGGAGCGCGGATTATCAACAGCGTGTTCGGAACAAATTCTATATACGCCAAGTTCTTTATGAGCAAAGTCTACGATTGCCTTCATCGCCTCTGTGCAATAACCTTTATGCCAATAATCATAATGGAGATTATATCCAATTCCCCAATAACCTTCCATTTCATTATTAGGTCCAATACCGCCGGAGCCAATCAACTTGTTTCCGTCTTTCAGAACAATTGCCCAGTTCCATTCCTTTTCATCGGCAAATGTTCCCTTAATAAAATCAATTGTCTGTTGAATATCCTTCGCGCAGGGATAGGACATATATTTTGCAACACGGGGATCGCTGTTCCACTCAAACATTGCTTCTGCATCACTGAGTTTAATCGGTCTTAGTATTAAGCGTTCAGTTTCAATAACGGGTTCTTTATGTACTTGTTTCTTACCGCTAAAATCAATTTCATAATAAGCGTGTGTTCCTTCTATGCTTTTTAATATAAATCCCAATCGATTATAAAGTTTTCTCGCCGGATTTTTGACATAGGTTTTAACGATGATTTTCTTATTTTCTGCTTTTGCTGTTTTGATATATTCTTCTATGATAGAAGTTGCAATCCCTTTATTCTGATAATCGGGATGTATCATTATTAATCCTACAACATAAACACCGTTATTCTCATAAAAAGTGGTAACGCCAATGTCATTATTATCAGAAATAATAAGTCTCATATTTTCAGACAATCGAGATAATTCGTTGATTGTTTTTTGTCGCTGAACTTCTTTGTCCCAACCATATATCTTTTCAACATACCATTTAAGGCACCGCTCTTTTAAGTTTAATATAAACTCAACATCGTTATTTGTGCAATTTCTAAAAGTGTAAGTCATTATATCACTTCCTATAAATCAAATCGTTCTTTAATCATTTTTGCAGTTTCTTCCGCTGAAAGATTTGTATTATCAATCTTGATATAGTTGTCAAACGGTATTTCTCCATCGTAACTTTCAATACGATAATTGTTGTCATCCTCAACTAATCTTTTATTCGACAATTCAATATTTCGCTTTGACGGTTTGTTTTTTAGACGGTTTTCACTGCTGTTTCTCTCAAGCCTTACGCTCTGCGGAGCGACAAGTTCCACATAGTAGAATTCAGTATCATACGGTTCGAAAATGCTTTTTATATGCTCAATGTAATCCCAGTCCTGATGGTCAAACGCACACATATAAGTGAAAATCAATCCGTATTTATCGCTTTTTGCAAATTCTTCAAAGATTATTTCACGAAATCTTTTGATTGCATTTCCATTAAAATCACCGAATATTTCCAATATAGGCTCTATGCTCATATGATTATGAAAAAGCCTTAAATCCGTTATCTTTGTCAGCTCTTGTCCTACAGTCATTTTGCCGACTGCTGCGTTGCCAATTATAAATACTAATTTCATATCTTCTCCCACTCCTCTCTTGTTAAAGTATAAACCGCCAATTTTTGCCCTGAAAGCTTTGGCTTGCTTTCGTCGTCAAAGGTGCGGTATTCACTGAATATCATTCCGATTTTCTGCATTACTCTTCCCGAGCCGATATTTTTGTCAACGTGCGCACACTCGAGCGCATCAATATTAACCCTGTTAAAAAGATAATCGCGAACGGCACTCGCCGCCTCGGTCATAATTTCTCTGTTCCAGTACGGCTTATCAAGCATCCAGCCGAGTTCCGCATTACCATCAGTAAGTCTGACAACATCAATATTACCGATAACCTTTCCGTTATATTCAATTGCCCAAAGGTAGCGATCTCTATTGTAACTGTTTACCCAGTTCTCAACAACCGCCCTCGTAATTTCAATATTCTTATGTGTATTCCACGTCACATATTTTGACACGGATGGCTTTGAGCACATTTTAAAGAAGTCCTCAGTATCTTCAACAGTTATCTTTCTCAAAGTCAGTCTCTTTGTATTTATTGTTTTTGTTCCTATATGCTTAATCATTTTCATTCCTCCTAAAAAATAAGCCGTCGATGCTGCACACCGACGGCTGTAATATCTGTAATGATAATACTATTCCGAAAATGAGTACAGCAAACTAACCCCGTCCATGTGTCTGGCAGAGTGATCTCGTCTGTTCATATCATAAGAAAAGATAAACATAATTTGCTGTTCCTTTTAAGTATTTTGTTTAGAATACCATAGTTGTAATTATTTGTCAACTAAGTAACTTTTTCAAAATTCCATTCATAAAAACTTTTCAAGATTAATAAGGCGATTTTTGATGATTTTTTACTGCTCAAGAGCAGAGAAAAAAGCAAATTATTTTGACAGATTACTGTTTATATATCCTTCATCATTTTAAGTATTGCTATTTGCTAAAATTCAATTTTTACTGGTCAAGACGAGAATATAATAAATATAAGATTTGGCAGGGAATTTCATCCCTGCCTCGCTTTTATGTATATGCTTCTATTGTGAATCTTGCACCTAATTTGAAGCCCACCTTAAAGCAATCAATCTCAATAAGGTTTGCAAATTCTTCGCTCGCCGTTAGCAGCTTTTCTAACAATTCCTTTTGTTCATCATTTAGCGTTGCCATCAAGCGTTCCTGATTTTGATTGACTAACCTTAGTGCTTTCTTGTAATTTGCATTGTTTTCAATGCGACTATATTCTGTCGGTGTAATATTACCATACCAAAGCTCTTCAAGAATATCCATAACCTTACCTCGCATAAATCACTTCGTTATAAACAATCTCTCTTGCTTGGTTAGCGATATTGGTCATCTTCTGCACCCACAACATTTGATTATCAGCCTTCAACTGTTCTGTTACACCTTGCTTCTCGGCAAGTTGAGTAATGAGCGTGTCGTACATTTCCTTTGCTCTGACTTCAACCTCGTGCAAATATGAGTTGAGATTACAACTCGTTTTGAGTGAGGTATAGAACACCTTATGATGTTTCATTATGTAGTCAAGGTGTCTTTGTCCCCAATGACCGATCTCATAATTTGTTTCGGTTGATACAAGGTTAGACAGATACACTCCATTTACAAGTGTGTAATCAAGTCCGTTTTTCTTATCAGTAATATGCTTTTTCATTGCATTTTCCTCCAATATTAATGTTTTTAATTATTGTTGTAAAATGCAAAATGCCATAACGATTGTTTCTACTTACTTTCAAAACCTTCGTTACGGCAACTGTTCATATGTAGGGCGCCCCTTATTCGGGTTGTTTTTTAATGATTTTATCTGTGATATGCGTTTTCAATACCTTATCTATCGCTTTCGTTACCATACTCTTTTCATAGCTGTTCATCGAGAACAGCCAGATGGAAACAGCATAGACAAGAGTGTAAACAGCAATCCATAGAATCAGCGTCAGCCAGTTATGAATATCGGCGAAACGAATGATAATAACACCGGCAATCAATGCAGGAACCATACCAAGCGTTTGTTTCCCTAACTCCTTGAAATAGGCAAAGACATTGACATTGATTTTTCTGTGATAAATAATATTCATCAGCGTGCAGTTGGCAACGATACAGGCAATGCCCGTTCCGATGGCAGCACCCAAGCCCTGATATTTCTTGATAAGGATAATGCTGATTATCAGGTTTCCGATTGCCATAATGCCGTAAATATAGGAACGGTAATGATGCCTGTTCTCTGCGCGCTGGATTTCAATGCCGATGTTCTGTGTCAGCGGAATAATGCTCGGTACCATCATCACAAGACAGATATAATACGAGATATCGTAAGTATTCTGTCCGCCGCCCACCCACAGCGAAATAAAATCCTTTCCGAAGAAAATAAAACCCGAGAGAATTAATGCAAGCAGCAGGTACTGAAAACGCGCCACCTTAACAAATAACTCCGTAAGAGCGCTTCGCTGCTCTTTGGAATCCATCGGATAGGAATGTACTAAATCGTGTACCATCGGTGTAAAAACGCCTGCAATTGCCAGTGAAAAGGTTGTAAAATAACCGTTGAGCTTAGCACCGATAGAATACGGGGTCACCGCTTCGGAATTAATCATACGCGCAATCAGAATACTGTCGAGCCCTTGATTGACCTTATCCACAATCAAATTGATGGCAATCAGTGCCGAGAAGAAAAATACTTCCTTAAACAGCGGCTTTTCAATATGCTTAAAGTCGAATTGAAAGCCTAACTTCTTTTTTGCGTAAATAATATAGAGTACATTCAGGAATATGGCAACACCGACATGGACTGCCGTTAGTCCAACCGCTTTTCCGCCTGATATTAACACAACCAGGTTTAATACCAGCAGCAAAATAATGTTCAGAATATTCGTTCCCTTGGAAAAAATAAACTTCTGATGCGCGCCGACATAACAGGTAAAG
>CALGGQ010000297.1 GCA_937915775.1 uncultured Clostridia bacterium
GCAGATTTCCTCCTTGCCGTCCACGGTGATGGTGCCCTCAAATTCGTGCAGCCAGCGCAGCGTTTTTGCCTGTTTTCCGGTCTTTTTCAGATAATAGGAGGCGGTTTTCTGCGCCCGACCGAGCGGAGAGCAATAGACCGCGGCAAACTCCGTTTCTGCAAGGCGCTCGGCAAGCAGCTGCGCCTCGCGTTTGCCCTTTTCGGTAATGCTGTCATACGCATAATCCGGGTCGGCATGGCGGACAATCCACAGCTCCATTAAAATTCTTCCTCAGCCAGCGCCGAATTCGCCATTAGCTGCTCCTCGCTCATGGACAGCAGATACGCCGCATAGGTGGCAGGCATATGGCTTTCGCTGAAATGCGTTTTCATCAGGCGGTTGCCTGTGACGGAGCCGATACCTTCCTTGAATACGAAGAACGCAGAGGTGATGCGGTATGCCGGGCTGGTGCCGACGTAGTCCACCGAGCTTTCAATCAGCAGCTTCATCGCTCTGTCAACCGCCGCCTTTTCCTCCTCGGTGTCACCGCCGGCAACGTAAGCGCACAACGTATCGCGGAAGTATTCATACGGCGTCACCTGCTTAAAGCATTCCTTGAGCGGCTTTTCATACAAATCGTCAATCGTCTGCAGCTCCTTGGCAAGCGCACCGATAACCTTCTGCACCGCCTTGTTGCCGCGGCGGAACGGATGGTAGGTATTCATGCCGAAAATCTCGAAGAAATACGGCTGCATAAAGCCCTTTTCCTCGGTATAGTGACGGGTGCTCTTGTTATCATCGCCGAGCAGCTTGAAAATCGTGCCGTACTTGCCGAAGCCGCAGGCTTCCGGCAGACAGACGGTGACGAAATCCTCGGGCGATACAAAGTTGAAAATACGCTTGTAGTCGTCCAGAATTTCCACCTTGTCAAGCAGCACACCGTTCGGAGTGGCATAACAGTAGGCAAAAATATTCTTCGGCTCCAGCGGCAGATTCTCAAAGCCGCCGTTTTTTATCAGCTTGGCAGCCAGCAGATTAGCGGTTGCCGCACCGCGGCTGTGACCGATGATAATGAGCTTTCTCTCTTTATCGGAGGGGTATGTATCAATATATCTTGTCAGCTCGCCGTACACATATTCTCTCGCATCGGCAAAGCCGAGGTGGACGATGCCTCTCTCCTCCTCGCCGGCATAGCCCTTGCCGTCGTTGCACACACGCTCGACACCGTACGGGTCAAAGTTCGAAAACCACTGCTTCATATACGAGCCGATAAAACCGGTGAAAATGATATTATACGTCTTATCCTCCAGCGGCACGTCGCGGTTCGCGACAAAATATACCACCTCGTCACGCTTGGCAACGGCATTCATCCAGATATCCTTGAAGCCTAAATCCTTCAGCGCCTGATACAGATTCGGCTTCCACAGCTCATGACCGGAGATATTCTCCTCATCCGGCACCTGGTTGTCATAGCCGATGACCACCATCTGCGCCAGAAAACGCGCCATCTGATGATTATAAACTGCCGAATCCTCTGCCAGCCAATCAAAGTCATAATAGATTCTCGTCGTACCGACCACATCGTCGTACGACACCTTGGCATCATAAATACCGCTGAGCTTTTCCTTTGCCATTTGCAGCGCCTCCTGTAAAAATTATTTCAATCTATCATAGCACAAAAAACAAAAATTGACAATATTTTGTCATTGTATTTTTGTAAAAATAAAGAGCAGGCGCCCTGCTCTTTCATTTTGCATTATTTTGAGGAGTTTTCCATCAGCTGTGCTTCCGTCATCGACATCAGGTACGCCGTATAGGTATCGGGACGGTGGCTGTCGCTGAAATAGGTCGCGCCAATTTTGTTGCCTGTCGCGCCGCCGAGCCCCTCCTGGAACACGAAGAACTGCGAAATCTTGCGCAGCTTTCTCGATGTGCCGAGCAGGTCAATCGCGCTGAACAGCAGCATATACATCGCCTTGTTGGCTGCCGCCTGCTCCTCCTCCGTGGCGCCGCCTGCAATGTACGCGCACAGGGTATCCTTGAAATACTCATAAACCGTAACGGATTTGAAGCACTCGCGCATCTTGATGCGATAGAAGCTGTCAAAGTCAGTGACCGTGTTTGCCATCACCAACGTGACGTTCTGCGCCGTGAGGTTGCCCTTTTTATACGGGTGGAAATCACGGTCTCTCACAAAAACGGTGAAATACTGCTGCATCTCCTGCTTCAAATCGGCATACTGCTTCGGGCTGAGGTTATCCGTGCCGAGCAGGTTGAAGATTCTGCCATACTTGCCGAAGCCGTTCTTCGCCGGGAACACCATCGTCACAAAATCCTCGGGGTTGAGAATGTTGATAATGCGGTCGTAGTCCGGATTCGCGTCAATCGCGCTGACGGCAATCGGATTCGGCGTGGCAAGACAGTAGACGAAGATGTTTTCATTTTTCAGCGGATGCGTGCCGAAACCGTGCGTCTGGTTAAAGAGCTTGGCTGCCAGCAGGTTCGCTGCCGCAGCGCCGCGGCTGTGGCCCATAATCAGGATTTTCGTTTCATATTCGCTCGAGTATTTATCCATATACGCGGTGAGCTGCTGATACATATAATCTCTCGCGTCCGCAAAACCGAGGTGAACAATCCCCTTTTCCGCGTCGCCTGCATAGCCGGCGCCGCCGTTTGCCTCTCTGTCCACACCGTTGGGGTCAAAATTGGAGAACCACTGGCGCTTATAGGAGCCCATAAAGCCGGTGAACACGAAATTGTAGGTACCGCTTGCTAAGGCAATTTCCTTGCGCGCGATGAAATAACTCATCTCGTCGCGCTGACCGCAGCCGTTGATTTCCACATCCGTGAAATCCAGCCCGCGCAGCATCCGCTCCAGCGCCGGAATTTTGTTGTAAAAGCCTGTCGGCATCAGTTCCTCTGTCGGAATCGGCGTGTCATAGCCGACGATCGCCATCGTGCTGCAGAAAATCGCCAAATCATAATTGAATTCCTTGGAATCGCGGTCAAGCCAGCCGTAATCAAGCGTGATTTCCGCCGTTCCTTCAATGCCTTCATCAATGTAATCCGTCGTGAAAGTGCGTCTTAAATCCTCCATCAATCTTACTCCCCTTTTATTGAATATATTTGTATCATATCATATATTGGCAAAAAGTACAAGAAAAAAGAAAACCTCCCGAGAAATCCCGGGAGGCGGAGCAGCGAGCTGCTCCTATGCTCTTTTCATGACATATGCTAAATCCTTGGCATTCACAATGCCGTCGCCGTTGCGGTCAAGGAGCGGGAAATCGCGACGGTTCAGATGCTCTGAAAACCTGACGCGGTAATACTCGTTGCAGTTCGGACAGTGAAAGACAACAATCGTATCATTTTCAACGGAAACGTAGTAAACCATTTGCCAGTCGTGCTCGCAATCGTTTTCGGGTTCCAATTCGTTTTCTCCTGCTGTCAGCGGTGCAGAACGGAAAATCATTCCGTCAATATCCACGCAGCCGCACAGTTCCTTTTCGCCGATTACTTGGAAATAAGTGACGCCGTCCTTTTCAAGCGGACGACCAATGGTCGTCCCTACGATTGTACCCTCGCCGTAATACGCAATCTCGCTTGCATACTGCTCAATATTATCAATATTTCTCCATCCGAATTCAAAGACGGTATTTCCGCTTTCGTCAGTATGCGAGCCGATGGCGTCCACCATCGTATCACTGTCAATTTGCTGCCAGCCCTTTTCCGTACATATCCGGGAAACAGAACTGCCTGAGGGAGTATAAAACGTATAGGAAAACGCCGCTATCGTCGTATCACTTAATCGGCTGTTGTTTTTAACATTTGTGGGCTCGCCCATTGTATAAATGCTGACGGGATTACCGGAGGACGTAGCGGCGTTCTGACGGTCAGTATGAAATGAGCCAACATCAAATTCCTGCAGCATCGGTGCAAACACCGTTTGCAAATTGCTTTTGTCAAACACAGCGTTTTCTATTGTAATGACGGAAGGCAGATAGGCTGTCTCCAGTGATGCACATTCCGAAAACGCGCTGTTCCTGATCGTCTGAACGTTATGAAGGCGCACAAATGACAGCGGCGTATTATAAAGCGAGAACATACCCAGTTCCGTCAGATTATTATTATCCATATACTGCAACTGCGTGGAAGCAAGCGCGTACTGCGGCAAAGCGCCGCTGTAATTGCCGATGTTAAGAGAATCAACTGTTACAGGACAGTGATTAAACTGATGCCCGCCGAGCGCCAGTTCCTCTAATTGAGGCATATAAATACGTGTTAACGCTTCGCAGTTTTCAAAGGCATCTCTGCCGACGTAGGTTACGTTCGGAAAATCAGCCGCTGTCATGTGTTGGCAGCTGTAAAAAACAGATTCTCCGATTCTTTCTATATTTGGCAGGTAAACCTCCTTTAAATAATCGCAGGAGTGGAACACCCAGTCGGATAGTGCCGTTAAATGCGTATTATAAACTTCGGTGATATTGGTCTCCATAAAGGCGTAGGAGTCCAGCGATATGACGTCGGTTAAGTTAATTTCCTCCAGATAATTCGCCCTTGAAAAAGCACCGGTTTCAATCGTTTGCAGGCAATCGGCAATGACTTTTTTCAGTTTTCCGTTATACATAAATGCATACTTTCCGATAAAGGTACAGGTTTCCGGAAGAGAAATGGATACTAAAAAATCCTCCTCCGTGCTCGTCGTATCAATGGATTGCCTGAAAACGCTATCACCGATACCGCGCACCGTAATACCGTCCACCGTGTCAGGAACAGCAAGATACGGCTGATTGCCGTGATAGGCAGTTATGACGCCGTTTTCGTCAATTTCGAACTGATTATCGGTATAAGAAATATAGTAATAGGCTGTTGCCGTTCCGCCTTTTACGCCGTCGGCATTTTTCGAATAGGCTCTGATAAACGAGGTTTCTTCCATCACAATTTCACCGTCATATTGCGTTTCCGGTACAAGAACGACCTGTACATCGCCGTAATAGTAATGCGCGTATCCGTAAACCGTGTAATAGATATCTGTATTTTCCGTGGGACAGGTCATCGTCAAGCGTACTTCATCGTTATAATTGCCACTCATAACACTGAATATCGGTGCCTGCGGACGTTCTCTGTCCGTAACGCTAACGGTAAGCAACTTGGCGCGCGGCACCTTGCTGTTGCCGATAGTGCGTCCGTACCGCATCAAGAAATCACAGACTTCCTGACAGGTGTAATCAGGATGCACGCTCAGCGCCATAGCCGATGCGGCGGCAGCGAAAGGCGCCGCCATTGAGGTGCCGCTGGCAGAGCGGTATTTATTATCGAGCCAGCAGCTGTTAATGCTCTTTCCCGGCGCCAGCAAATCCACTGTACTGCCGTAATTGCTGAAACCGCAAAGCTCTTCATACTGATTGACAGCGCCGACAGTAATGGCTGCTTCCACATTCGCGGGATGATAGCCTGCAGCGTCAATGCCGTCGTTACCTGCGGAAATACAAACGGTAATACCTTGTTGAATGGCATCCTCAATCAGAAGCCTGTGGATATTTTCTCCTTCTGCGTCCTGATGTCCAAGACTGAGATTTAGGACGTTTACGCCGTCCTGCATTGCCTGAATGATGGCAGCGCCAACACTGCTTGTGGAACCTCTTCCGTTATTATTCAGGCATTTATAGCTGCGAATTTTCACATTAGGCGTGGTGTTATCTGCGATAATTCCTGCCACATGGGTACCGTGACCGTTGTCGTCCTCCTCGGAATTTTCCGTACCGCTGTCGCTGTAATTCACACCGGTACGAATGATTCTGTCCGCTAAAAACGAATGGTCGGTATCCACGCCGGAATCAATAATGCCAACTGTCATAGTCGGTAACTGATTGACACTGTCCCCAAGCTGTTCAATATAATCGTCAACCCCAATCATATCACTGCCCCATGACAGATGCGAGGAAGCAGATGCCGCGCTGCTGGTTTCATATGCCGCTGTATCGGTTTCGCAAAAGTATACTTCACTGTCAGCCTCGGCAATCTCGACCGTTGGCAGTTGCTGATAATAAGCAAGCGCCTTTTGGGCACTGACCGGATTGTCAAACTGCAAAAAGTGCAAATCTGCAAAGCCCTCAGCGCACGCAACGCTGTCAAGCAGCGGCACCTCATAAGCAGACTTTATCATAATCATTTCCGATGCAGGTCTGTCAATATAGGCGCGGTGTATCTCCTCATAAGCGCTGACAAATGCCTGCGCTGTGGTTGCTTTTGCCCGGTGCAGACTGCCTGCCGCAACCGGCACAAAGCCGAGCATCAGAACTGTGCTTAATAATATGGCAAGAAGCCTTTTCTTCATCCTTATCACCCAGGCACATCATAACAAAATGTCAAGTAAAAATCTTTCAAAATAACGAAACGCAAGAAAAACACGTCAAAACGCAAGAAACTTTTACCAAAAATTGAGCTGATACAATTTTTGGAGAGGAAAAACATATGAAGTGATACTTAAGCATTGGCTTGTCAATGCTTTCTATCACGGAATATGTTTGAACGAGTCGGCATCGACCATATTTTCCCGGGAGGCGCGTCCAAAGCACCTATCACTAGTCACTAACCACTGACCACT
>CALGGQ010000298.1 GCA_937915775.1 uncultured Clostridia bacterium
GCGGTCGGTAAACTGCTTTGCCGTCTTGTAGTTCACATCCGCTTCCAGCAGCGCCAGGCGTACCTCGCGCATTGCTTCTTTGACATCTGCCTCGGTTAACTTTCCCTTGGCACGAAGCTTTTTAAACGAATTTTCAAGGCGTTCACTAAGACCTTCAAATGCCAAGCAATCACTCCCCTGTTAATTCAATTCAGCCGCTCAGCCCTCGCCGAGAAACTCCGCAAGCGACTTAATCCGCGTGATATTTTCGTTTATCTCGCGGGAGAGGCTGTGCTCCAGATTATAGTTAAAAATGACATCGGCGCATGCTTCAATTTCTGAAAGCCCCTTTTTGAGCTCTGAAAAGCGCTCGGACAGATGCAGCTTGCTCTCCATCTCAAAGAGCTGCGCTTCCGCACGCTTGATGGAATCGCGCACGCCCTGCCGTGTGATGCCCTCATTCTCTGCGATTTCGGCAAGTGACAAATCCTCGTTGTAGTATAAATCCAGAAAATCACGCTGCTTTTCCGTCAGCATTTCGCCGTAGAAATCAAGCAAAACGGATATTTCAAAATTCTTTGCCACACTGTCACCTCCCGAAGATTTAGGTGTAAAGTTAAACATCTTTACAACGGTGATTATTATACTAAAAGACCTACCCCTTGTCAAGGCTAATTTCAATAATTTTTTTCACAAAATTTTGCTCGAAATGCTTGACACAATTTGTGGTGTACACCGCCCTTTTCCCACACAAAAAGCAGACACTGCTGTGCCTGCTTTTATGTATAATCTATAATATCATCTTCCCTGATGGACGGCGGCGTCCTTCAGGTTTTCAACCTGCAGAATCTTTTCCGTATAGAGCTTGCTGCCCTTTTCGAGTTCCTTGTTGACGTAGTCAACGCCGTATTCCTCATAGATGGTCGGCTCGCCGCTGTAAAGGTTCGTACCGATACCGAGGCGCTCGCCCTCAATCTTACCGCCGATAGCGGCAACGACTGTCGGGAACATATCCCAGTTAGACCACAGACGATTTCTGGTTACCTTCTCGTTGGGAATACCTACCGACGGGTCGGCATTGACGATACAGTTGAACTGCCGTCTTTGGTAATCACTCGTAAAGCCGGCATCCTTGAAGAACGCGGTATCCATACTTAGATGGTCGCCAATCAGGACAACCGTCGTATTCTCATAGAATTCCTGCTTCTGCAGCCACTTGAGGAATTCCATCACGTCCTTATCGCTGTTCCAGATTGCATTGGCATACGGCAGATAATACGGCTTTTCTTTACCCGGGGTGACGTAACCGTCCGGTCGGTGCGTATCCGCCGTTTCCATCTCAAAGTTAAACGGCTTGCCGGTTTTATAAAGGCGCTTGATTTCCTTCTTGGCAAATTCGAAGAGCTTATCGTCCTCGTAACCCCACCAGACTTTATAGCCTTCCGGAATCATCTTGTGCTTGAGGGCGTATTTATAATCCATAAACTTCCAGTTGGAATGCGTGGTAAACAGGTATTCCAGACCGCCGAAGGTGCCGCTGGCGCCAATCATCATCGTCTGCTCATAGCCCTGCGCTTCGAGCAGCTCCGCCAGCGTATAAGCACCGGGTAAGAACTTACCCTCCGTGCCGTAGGTATTCTTCCAACCGGGCGCCTTCATCGGCAAACCGGTTAACTGGTTGACCATCGAAGCAATCGACCACTGTGTGCCGGTACCGAGCTGCGGACCGCCGAAGAAGTTATCGGTATCCGAAAAGACGGTTCCCGTCTGGGCATATTTTGTCAGATTCGGCATCAGATTTTCATCCATGAAGCCGCCTAAATCCTTTGAGAGATAGCTGACTTCCATAGATTCAAGGTAGATATAAACCAGATTTCGCTTCTTTTCCGGCCAGACGATTTTCGTCGTCTCCGGGTCGGCATAATTGCTGTCAATCATATCCGATTTCAGCACATAGGCGTTGAACACCTGCTCCAGCTGGAAGCGCTCAATGCCGTAGGATACGCCGTTATACAGCGTATAGCAGGCAAGCACCAGGCAGATAATACGCTTCACCCAGTCCTTGAAAACCTGTCTGTCCTTGCCCTTAAAGTGATAGATAATGCGGAAGCTGGTTAACAGGATAATGGCAAAAATCGTCGTGGCAAACAGCGTTTCAAACACGGGGCCTTCAAAGCCGCCGATGTAAACGCTGGCTTCCGTTCCCTCGGTGGGTGAGGTCAGGTTAATAAGCAGCTGGTCGCCGGTGACGGCGCCGAACTCTTTTCTGCCCCAAACGGTGCCGGTATATGCGGCTTTACCGAGGAAGTAGAACAGAATGGAAACGATATTGCCGGCAATCACCAAGCCCTTTTTCTTAGGCGGCAGGTCGCGCTCAAACGTCACGCGCTTATGTAACACGGCAACGAACGTCTGGAACAGAATGCCGACAATTAAAGCGACAAAGAAGAACTTAACGAAGTTTGCCGTCTTATAAGATGAAGTATCAATAAAATGCTTATATTTCATCAGGTATTTCTGAACACCCAACGAGAGCACGGTAACAACAAAGACATTTTTTACCGCTGTCAAAATACATTTGCCTACGCTGCGTTTTTCCATACCGAACAGGATTTCAATCACGGCACAGACAACGCCGGCACAGGCTGCCATTAGAATAAACATTTTTCATACCCTCCGTGTGTTTATCTTTTTTGACATTATACTACTTTTTTATTGATTATTCAACCGACGTCGCATTTTTTTACAAATGCTTCATAAATGCTTTACTTCAGTTTTGCAATCGTCACGCCGTTGTCACCTTCGCCCCACTGACCGAGGCGGTATTCCGCAATATTCGGATGGTGGCGCAGTTCCTCCTTGACGGCACTACGCAGCGCGCCGGTACCCTTACCGTGAATAATCCGGATTTCATTGATACCGTTGAGCACACATTTATCAATAAAGGTTGCGAGGTTCGCCAGCGCCTCTTCAATCGTCTGGCCGCGCAAATCCACCTCAGTTCTGACGTCCTCATCCGCTCTTGACGAGGTGCGATACACATGGCGCTGCGGCTTGATTTCTTTTTTCTTTTTCTCGGTGAGCATAATATCCGAGAGCTTCACGCGTGTTTTGAGCATACCGGATTTGACGAGAATTCTGTCGCCCGAAATCTCAACGATTTCGCCCTCGCCGATGCTGCGGATAATGACCGCGTCGCCGACAACGGGCTCGCGCGGCAGCTTATAATCATCGTCCCAGTTGTCCGCAATTTCCTGCGGATTGATTAGGTCGTCCATCTCACCCATCTGGTTTTTAATGGCGCGGCGCGTCTTGCGTGCAAGCTCCGTGGCATTATCCGAGGTCTGCTCGCGTTTGAGTTTTTCCAGCTCCAGCAGGAATTCGCTTGCCTGCCTCTTTGCCTGCGCCACCAGCTTTTCCGCCTCATGCTTGGCTTTTTCAAGCTCGTTTTTGCGCAGCTGGTCAATTTTATCCTTTTCGCTCTGCGCTTTACGGCGCAGCTCCTCGGCACGCTCTGCGGCCACTGCCGCCGCCTGCCGCTCGTCGTCAAGCTCCTGACGGGTTGCCTCCAGCTTTTCGAGCACCGCTTCAAAATCGCGGTTATCCGTGCCGACAATCCGGCGGGCGTTATCAATCACATCCTGCCCCATACCGAGCCGCTGCGAAATCGCAAACGCATTGGAGCGTCCCGGCACACCGATGAGCAGCCGGTACGTCGGCGTTAAGGTGTCAACGTCAAATTCACAGCAGCCGTTCGTCACGCCCTCGGTATCGAGTGCATACGCCTTCAGCTCGGCATAATGCGTAGTCGCCGCCATCCGCACGCCCTTGCTGCG
>CALGGQ010000299.1 GCA_937915775.1 uncultured Clostridia bacterium
CTAATATAAGCAACATGAGTGCAGAGTCTGATAATCAGATAGTTTCGGAAGAAGTATATACAGATGAATGATTGCATGTCATGTCAATTATTACGCTGATTCCTCTTTTCTTGCACTCAGCTAAAAGTTCTTCAAAGTCCACCATGCTGCCATAGTCGGGGTTAACATCATAGTAGTCATCAACATCGTATCCGTGGTAAGACTGGGAAGGGAAAATCGGCAAAAGCCAAATTCCAGTTATCCCCAAATCATCAGTAGTCGAATCATCCCCATCATTTAAATAATCAAGTTTAGAAATTATTCCTTTAAAATCCCCAATACCATCTCCGTTTGAATCCGCAAAGGAACGAACAAAGATGCTATAATACACCCCCTGCTTAGGGCCTAAGGCAAGACCTTCTGCAGTAGATGTAGTAGAAGTTTTTTTTGCCGACTGACAAGAAACAAGGGCAAGCAGGTAGGCAACAAGGGCAACAATAAAAGTTCTGTTTTTTTTCATAGACACTATTTTCTCCTATTCCTTTCCTATTTCCTATTCCATTCCTATCTTTAGAACTGATAGTTAGCCGCCGCCGGATTATCAGGAGGATGTTATGAACAAAATTACAGTCAAAATCAACGGAATGATGTGCGGTATGTGCGAAGCGCATATCAACGACACGATCAGAAAAGTATATCCCTCCGCAAAAAAAGTTGCCTCCTCCTGTAAGAAGGGCGAATCGACCTTCCTTCTTGACGGCGAGGCTGACGAGGCAAAGCTCAAGGCAGCCATTGACGAAACGGGATATGAATTTCAATCAATGCAATCAGAGCCTTACAAAAAGAAAGGCTTGTTTAGGCAGAGTTAGATGAATCCAAACCGGTTTAAAATGGCAGATTTGCCTTATCTCTGCGTTAAAAATATTCGGAATACGCAAGTATTCCTGCGTTTTTTGCCTTGACCTAAACCAAATCTGCTCATTTTAAACTGCAAAGCACCAAAAACGCTTGGAGTTTAGATGAAGTTTGGCTTTTGAGGTCGCAGCTTGGCTGGCGCCAAGCAAGAACAAAAACGTCAAAGTTCGCTTAAATACAGCGTTTTTGGCGGTTCGGATTCGTCTTGCTCTGCCTAAATAACCGTTGCAATGACGTAGGCGAGGTAGCCGAAAATGGTGACGGCGCCCTGCCAGCGATGGAATTTCTTCGTGATAATCGTCGGCACGACGGCAACGACAATCGCCGCCAGGCAGATGACCATATCAATCGTGACGGAGGAAGCGGACACTGCCAGCGCACTGCCGCCGTTTTTCATGGAAATAAAGGAGCAAATCGGCAGAATCAGCGACAGGTCGATGATGTTCGCGCCGAGAATATTGCCGACGGAGAGCGCGCCCTCTTTCTTGCGCAGCGCCGTAATTGTGGTGACGAGCTCCGGCAGAGAGGTGCCGATAGCAACGGCAAATACGCTGATGATACGCTGCGAAACGCCGATGCCCTCTGCGAGCTTTGTGCCGGCGTTAACGAGCAGCTCCGCGCCGATGACGGTGCCTGCCGCTCCGAGAATGAACATGGCAATGTTCTTCACCCAGTCGCCCGTGGTGACGGTTTCCTTCGTCGGAACAATGTCATCCTCTTCCTGCAGACCGATGTTATCCGGGCTCGGTTCAATCTGTACGTTGCTGTTTTTCATTGAGATATAGTTTTCAATGAAGAATACAATGAAGATAATAATCAATACGATAACGCCGATGTTGGAGAGGGAATAGTATTTCTGCGTTTCACCCTCGAAGGTCAGCATCTGCGTTTTGGTGAAAATGCAGCCGAGCACGAGCGTAGCGGAAGCGCAGAACATCAGCGTTGCCTTCGGGGCGAATTCCTTGCGCGTGACCGTAAACGGCATCACGAGGATGAAAAGCCCCATAATAATGGAGGTGTTGGCGGTAACCGAGCCGATAGCGTTACCCGCCGCCATATCCACATTGCCCTTGACGGTTGCCGCGATGCTGACAATCATTTCCGGCAGGGTAGTGGCGATGGAGACAATCGTGGCACCGATAACAAATTTCGGCACGCCGAGCACCTCGGCTATCCAGCTTGCGCTGTCCACAAACCAGTCGCCGCCCTTGATAATCAGTACCAGCCCGACAACGAATAAAACAGCGTTGAGCCAGGTCGGTGAGGTAGCAAAAAAGTTTTCAATAAATTCCATAGTACCCATTCCTTTGCGATTTATTAAATATTACCATTTTTCAGTATACAATTTAGGGTTGCATTTGTCAATTTAGTTATTGTCTATCGGGTGATTTTTTGCTATAATGTTAATACAATGAAAATAGGAGAGTAGGTTCTCATGGCAAAAAAAGAGCAGAATTTCAAAAAATACCTGCCGATTATCATTCCTTTTATGGTGGCGGTGGCAGTGATTTCCGCTTTAGCGGTATCCGGCAAAATCGCCAAAACGACGAATTATCATTCCCCGACGGTTAGTAAGCAGCAGGCGGAGGAGGACAGCACAAGCGATACCACCCTGCCGCAGAATGCGAAGGTGACCATCGTCGCCGTCGGCGATAACCTGATTCACAACACCTGTATCAAGGCGGGCGAGCAGGAGGACGGCACGCTGGATTACAATTATTTCTATGATAACATCCGTGCCGATATTCAGGCGGCGGATATTGCCGCGATTAATCAGGAGACGATGCTCGGCGGCAGCAGCTTTGAATATGCGGGCTATCCGATGTTCAATACCCCGTGGGAGGTCGGTGAAGCCGCCATTAATGCCGGCTTTGATATTTTTACCTGCGCGACCAATCATGCGATGGACGTCGGCAGCGCCGGCATTGAAAAGGAACTGGAATTCTTTTCCAAGCATCCCGAGGTGGTGCATCTCGGCACCAATGCCAGCGAAGAGGATTATAACAAAATCACTTATTACGACAAAAACGATATCAAGTTTGCCCTGCTGAATTACACCTACGGCACAAACGGTATCTCCATTCCCGAGGATAAACCGTATATCGTCAATCTGCTTGAGGAGCAGAAGGTCAGAAAGGATATCACTGAAGCGCGGCAGAATGCCGATGTGGTGATTGTGTTCCCGCACTGGGGTACGGAAAACAGCCACGATGTCAATGAGCAGCAGCGCAAATATGTCAGCATCTTTTCCGAGCTCGGCGTGGATATCGTTATCGGTACGCATCCGCATGTGCTGCAGGATGTGGAGTGGGTGACCAATGAGCAGACAGGGAAAAAGATGCTCGTGTATTATTCCATCGGCAACTTCATCAGCCATCAGGTGAATCTGAACCAGATGTGCGGCGGAATGGCGCAGATAACAGTGGAACGTATCGGCGGCGAAATCAGCATTACCGACGCGAAGCTGACGCCGGTGATTGACTACTATACCCGCAGTGACGGCAAGTACAAATTCAGCGTTTACAAATTAATGGATTATAATAACGACCTTGCTGCCTCGCAGGTACAGGACGGCGCTACCGTGGAGTATTTCACCGACCTGTCGAAAAAGGTTGTCAGTGAGGAATTCTTGAAACTTGACTAAGAGATAAGGAGTACGCATATGACTAAGCATACAAAGGAGTCCATCCTCAGAGAAGCGAAGGAAAACGGTGTGGAGTTCGTCAGACTGCAGTTCACCGATTTATTCGGTATTATGAAAAACGTTTCCATCACCGTGTCGCAGCTTGAAAAGGCACTGAACAATGAGTGTATGTTCGACGGTTCCTCAATTGACGGCTTCGTCCGTATTGATGAGAGCGATATGTATCTGCATCCGGATTATAACACCTGGGCGCTGTTTCCGTGGCGCAAGCACCACAATGCGCAGACCGGCAGGCTCATCTGCTCGGTCTATAAAGCCGATAATGAAACGCCGTTTGAGGGCGACCCGAGAAATGTGCTGCAGCGTGTGATTGACAGAGCGGCTGCGATGGGCTACGGCTTTAACGTGGGACCGGAATGCGAATTCTTCCTCTTTAAACTGGATGAGGACGGCAGACCGACGCTTGAGCCGGGCGACGAAGCCGGTTATTTTGACCTCAACCCGATTGACCACGGCGAAAACTGCCGCCGCGATATTTGCCTTGCCCTCGAAGAAATGGGCTATACGATTGAAGCCGCGCACCACGAATGCGCCGAGGGGCAGCATGAAATTGACTTCCAGTTCGGCGATGTGATGACCTCCGCCGACCGTGTGATGACCTTTAAACACGTTGTCAAGACCTATGCCACGAAGCACGGTCTGCACGCAACCTTTATGCCCAAGCCGATTTACGGCATTGCCGGCAGCGGAATGCACACGAATATGTCGCTCTATGACCTCAAAACAGGCAAGAACGTGTTTGACGACCCGAACGGCGAGCTTGGTCTTTCTAAGGAAGCGCACGCCTTTATCGCCGGTATTCTGGCGCACGTGAAGGGCTTAACGGTGGTTGCCAACCCGACGGTCAATTCCTATAAACGACTGGTACCGGGCTATGAAGCGCCGACCTACCTTTCCTGGTCAACGTCTAACAGAAGCGTGCTGGTGCGTGTTCCCGCCTCCCGCGGCAAGGGAACCAGAGTGGAGCTGCGCTCGCCGGACCCGACCTGTAATCCGTATCTGGAGATGGCGCTGTGCCTTTCCGCCGGTTTGGACGGGATTGAAAAGGGTCTGACGCCACCGGCGCCGATTGATTACAATGTGTTCAATATGTCCGATAAGGAGCTTGGCAAGGCAAGCGTTGACTCGCTGCCCGCGTCCTTAGAGGAGGCCGTAAAGGCTGCCGAAGCGGACCCGCTGATTAAGGAAACGCTCGGCGAGCACGTATATAACAATTATATCGAGGGTAAAAAGCGCGAATGGAAAGAGTATTCCATGCAGGTAACGCGCTGGGAGACCGACAGATATATGATGAATTATTAATTCCGATAAACAACAGCGGGCGGATTTCCGCCCGTTTGCCATTGGTGAAGCAAGATGAAATATTTACAGGAATACCTTGATACATACGGCGATATCAGCTTTCGGGACAAGCCGTTTAACGAGGTGGACAATTTAATCTTTTCCCAGCTGATTTATAACGATTTCGGCACGATTGTCGAGCAGGATAAGCGCGTGTTCCTCAGCGATGCAGCGGCTGAATTTGCCGCGCAGCATCCCGAGGAGAAAATAGACACGCTGCTTGATGTTGCCAAACGGGCGGCGCGCTTGTTGGCGCTTGTCGGCAAAAAGCGACGCTACAGCGGCACCGTCATCTGCAACTATATCAACAACATCAGCGATGCGATTGACAAGCAGATTTGCGCTGCAAGCTTCATCACCTCCGACGGGGCAATGATGGTGGCGTTTCGCGGCACAGATGCGACGGTTGCGGGGTTTAAGGAGTCCGCTATGCTGGCATATATGTTTCCGGTTCCGGCGCAGATTGAAGCGCTGCATTACTTCCAGGAATCGGCGATGCTGCACAGAGGAAAGGTGCGCCTTTGCGGTCATTCCAAGGGCGGCAACCTCGCTATTTTTGCAGCGGTCAACTGCTCCAATTCGCTGAAAAAGAAAATAGACACGGTTTATGCGTTTGATGCGCCGGGCTTCCCGGAATGGTTTTTTGAGCGCTACGATTATCAGCAGATTCGCGACAGTCTGCATATCGTCAACCCGAGCAATTCGATTGTCGGCAGAGCACTGGCGATGGAAAAGGAGCCGGAGCTGGTTATCAGCACCGCCAAGCGCGGCAGGCAGCACAACGTTGCCACCTGGGTGATTGAGGACGACGGCTTTGCAAGGGCGGAGGCGTATACAGAGGAATCGGATAAGCTCGGCGCTTATGTCAATGACTTGGTGGCGTACATCGGCGATGAGGACTTAGAGGTCTTTTATGATGCGCTGGAGCAGACCGCAAACCAGCTGGGTATTTCCGATTTTTACGATTTGAAGGAAGTCGATACCAACCTGGTATTCATCATCATTGATTCTATTCAGACGCTGAATCCCGAGCAGAAAAAGCGCTTTAGAGCGCTTGTGATGAAGGTGGCGTCCGATGCTGCAAAGGACTATATGTCCGGCGCGGCAACCTGGGCAAAAGGCAAGGTCAAAACGATTTCGCAGAAACTGCCGTTCGTGGGTAAAAACAAGGAAGAAAAAGCGGAAAGCACAGATACAGTACAAACAGAAACGGACGGGTAATTGCCCGTCCGTTAATTCTATATTGCTATAGTACGATGCTGTCAATGTGCGCAAGCTCTGTTTCGGTAAGCGGCGCCTTGTCAAGCGCCGCCAGGTTTTCAAGTAGCTGCGCTTTGGTGCGCACGCCGATTAGCACAGAGGTAACGCCCTTTGCCAGCAGCCACTGAATCGCAAGCTGCGACAGCGTTTCTCCGCGCTCTGCCGCAAAGTCGGCAAGAGCAGCAAGCTGCGCGAGCTGCCTTTCGTCAAGCCCGATATTTTTGCAGTAATCCTCTCTGCCGAAGAGGCGGGAATCCTTTGGAATGCCATTTCTGAATTTATCGGACAGCCGTCCCTGTGCGAGCGGGGAAAAGGCAATGATGCCCTTCTTTTTCTTTTCGCTCTGCTCCTTCAGCCCGTTTGCCTCAATCGTTCTGTCAAGAATGTTGTAACGGTTCTGGTTGATGACAAACGGCACGTAGTAATCGTCGCAGCGGTGGTGCATTCTGTGCATCGTTTTGCCGTCGTAGTTGCTCATTCCGATGTAAAGGGCTTTACCTTGACGGACAATATCGCTCATACACAGGGCTGTTTCGTGCAGCGGCGTTTCTGGCGTCATACAGTGGTGATAGAATATGTCAACATAATTCAGTCCTGTCCGTTTGAGACTCTGGTCGAGAGAAGCAATCAGGTATTTTCTCGTGCCGCCTCTGCCGCCGTAAGGACCGTCCCACATCTCGTAGCCCGCCTTGGTGGAGATAATCAGTTCATCACGGTAGGGCAGCAGGTCATTTTGCAGGATTCTGCCGAAATTGCGCTCTGCACTGCCCGGTGCCGGACCGTAGTTATTGGCAAGGTCAAAGTGCGTAATCCCGTTATCAAACGCGGTCAGAATGATGTCGCGGATTTCATCAAAGTCCGCATTATCGCCGAAATTCTGCCATAATCCGAGCGAAATCGGCGGCAGCGCCAGTCCGCTGTCGGGTAAATAACGGAAGGTTTTATCCCGATAACGGGCTTCGTTAGCAGTGTACATCACAGCACCTCACAATTCATAAAAATTAATGCTTGCATTTTGTTTCTTCATCGTGTATAATAACAAAGTCAATAGAACAGACAAAGTGATTTGGAGAGTTGTCCGAGCTGGCCGAAGGAGCACGATTGGAAATCGTGTAGTGGGTCAAAGCCTACTCGAGGGTTCGAATCCCTTGCTCTCCGCCAAATGAGAAGCGGGTGCTTTTGCGCCCGCTTTTCATTTCTACTAAT
>CALGGQ010000300.1 GCA_937915775.1 uncultured Clostridia bacterium
GAAGATCACGACGACGTGCTTCACATCCGGGCAGTATTTCTCGATGTTCTCACCGAACTCGGCGGCGATCTGGCAGTTGCCCTTCAGCAGGTCCTCGCGGGTCATGCCTTCCTTGCGGGGGGCGCCGCCGGAGGAGATGATGTACTTCGCATCCTTGAAGGCGACGGCCGGGTCGATGGTGGCAGTGAGGTTCACGCCCGGGAATGCGCAGTGGTCCATTTCGGCCAGGACGCCCTTGAGGCCCGGCTCATAAATGTCGTACAGGCAGATGTTCGGGGTGAGGCCCAGCAGCGCGGCGGTCTGGACCATGTTGGAACCGATCATGCCGGCAGCGCCGACGATGAGGAGCTTTTCATCAGTAAGGAACTTCATAACAGTATGATTAAAAATTCAACATTTTGCCCATTCGAAAAAGCACCGCAAAGATAGCAATTTCCCGTCAAAGATTGATTTGCATTTTAAAAAATTGCATTATCTTTGCGGAGTTAATTGGTAACAAGCAAAATGGAGCCTCCCAGTTCTGTCATATCTGGTCAACAGGTGAAGGGGATCGTCGGACCTGACGAACCTCCGTTGCGATGCAGTACATATTGGAGCACCCGGTCCTTCCAGGCACCGGGCGCGGCTGCGTTTTCTGTTCAAATCAACTTGTAATGGGACTATATCTTAAGAAGAAACTTGACAACGAAGCGGAAATCGGCGTCTGGCAGATTACCGAAAGCGAAGCGGCGACGCACCCGAACAAGCATATGATTACGCGCGCTGTCGGTGTGGAAAAAATCATCGAGGTTGATTTTGACCAGGTGGAGCTGCGGGACGAGGAAACGCTGATTCTCTGCACGGACGGTCTGACAAATTATGTGACGGACGCCGATATGCGCTCGGAAATCAGCGACGGTCAGTATTACGCCTTTGCAGACAGACTGGTGAAGCGCGCCAACAGTAACGGCGGCGGTGACAATATCACGGTAGTCGCCATTGCCAATTAAACGGAACATAACGAAAACATTTTCGGAGATAGATGTATGGAAAATTATGTAGGAAAAAGACTGGACGGAAGATATGAGGTGCAGGAAATCGTCGGCGTGGGCGGTATGTCCGTCGTTTATAAAGCGTACGACAACGTGGATGACCGCATCGTAGCCGTCAAGGTACTCAAGGAAGAATTTGCCTCTAACGAGGAGTTCAAGCGCCGTTTTCAGAACGAGAGCAAGGCGATTGCGCTCCTGTCTCACCCGAACATCGTCAAGGTTTATGACGTCAATTTCGGCGAAAAGCTGCAGTATATCGTGATGGAATTCATCGACGGTATCACGCTCAAGGAGTATATCAATAAGCAGGGCGCGATTACCTGGAACGACGCGCTGTTCTTTATGACGCAAATTTTAAAGGCAGTGCAGCACGCGCACGACAAGGGTATTGTGCATCGTGACATCAAGCCGCAGAATATCATTCTGCTGTCCTCCGGCAATATCAAGGTAACGGATTTCGGCATTGCGCGTTTCTCGAGAAGTGAAACGAGAACACTCACCGAGCAGGCAATCGGCTCCGTTCACTATATTGCGCCGGAGCAGGCAAAGGGCGAATACACCGATGAAAAGGCGGATATCTATTCGCTCGGCGTGGTGCTGTACGAAATGCTGTCCGGCGATGTTCCGTTTGAAGCGGACAGCGCCGTTTCTGTCGCCTTGATGCAGCTGCAGGCGGACGCCAAGAAGCTGACGGATATCAACCCCGATATTCCTAAGGGACTGGAGCAGATTTGCATCCGCGCGATGCAGAAGAATCCGCTTGACCGTTACCAGACGGCAACGGAAATGCTGCTCGATGTGGAGGAGGTTATTAAGAACCCTGCCACCACCTTCCACTATGCTGCCAAGACGGATTCCAACCCAACCAAGATTATCACAACACCGCCGGTGACCAAAACCGTCACCGAGCCGGAGCAGGAGCCGCAGCCGCCGCAGGAGCCGGTCATTTACGAGGACCCTGACCGCAAGAAGAAGGTCATCACCGCGGTCATTATCGGCTTAATTGTGCTCGCCACGGCAGCCGTGCTGCTCGTGATGAGCGTGATGAAGAATATCAATACGACGACCTATAAGCTCGAGAGCTTTGTCGGTATGTCATACGATACCATTCTGGAAGCCAACCAGAACGGCGCTTATAAAAAATACACCTTCGTGCAGGAGCAGACGAAAACGGACGAGGCGGCGCCCGGTACCGTTGTCAGCCAGTCGCCCGAAGCAGGCACCAAGGTGCTGGAGGGTGCGGAAATCACGCTATATGTCGCTGCTGCCGAGGACGGTCTGACCATCCCGAACGTCTACGGCTCTACCGAGGAGCAGGCAAAGCAGTATCTGGAGCGTGCCGGTTTTTCCGAGTTCAAGGTGCTGTCCGTCAACAGTGAAAATGTGGACGAGGGCAACGTCATTTATACTGACCCGAAGGCGACGATGGTTGCCGATGCGGACACCGTGATTACGCTGTATATCTCGGCTGGTCCTACCACGACGGGGATTGAAACGCTGAAAGTGCCGGAGGTTTAC
>CALGGQ010000301.1 GCA_937915775.1 uncultured Clostridia bacterium
TACTTTGTCCGCAGAGAGTTGTCTCTTGATTGAAGGAATGATCCGATGCAAGATATTCGTGAATCTTCTTAACAGCAACTTTTCCCCCGGCCATCAGATCTGTAGGATTATCCCAACTTCCAATTGAGCGGACGATTTCATCCACATTGACACGAGGCATTTCTAAAAGTTCCTGATTCGTCTGATAAAAAGTGGTTTTGCCGGCTCGGTTTCCCCCGGCAAACAAGACATATTTCTTCATCATCAGAACCTCTTTTCAGCAATTACTTTTCTCTGCTTTTCCTGAAGGATACAATCTGTCACAACCTGGATAAATGTTTTTTCATCCTCTGTTCCGGCCTGTTCAATCAGCTCATCACTCTCACTGAATTCTATTGTCTGACATATTTTATACAGTTCATGTAATGCTTCAGATTTAGACATTGCGCATTTCTCCTTTTTGAGTTATGTATGTTTATAATACTAAAACGGAAACTCCAGCCCCAGCAGGTCAAAAGATTCTTTTAGCTCGGCTGCTACTTCTTCAATCTCAGCGTTTGTGTCCTGGATCTTCCCTGCCACTTCTGTAAGGTCTATCTCAGGTTCCGGTTCGGATGTGTCAACGTACCGCGGAATGTTCAGATTGAATCCGTTTTCGGCGATCTCATCCATCGTTGCAACGTGCGCAAACCGCTCCACATCTTCTCTGTTCCGGTATGTCTCATAAATGCGCTGAATATGCTCATCCTCCAACACATTCTGTTTCTTGCCCTTAGTAAAGTCTTTGGATGCATCGATGAACAGAATATTGTCTTTATTTCCATTCCGGTTCTTTTTGCAGACGATTATACAGACCGGGATACCTGTTCCGTAAAACAGATTCAGAAGAGAGGTAATCAGCACAATAACCAAAATCGGCTTCATGCCCTTTAAAATTGTTTTCAGATTGATGCGAGACAGCGCAACAATCACAATTGTTACGGCAACACCGAGCGCCAGACCGACATAGCTTTTACTGATGAAAACCGATGCCATCATTAAGAAGATAAGCACAATCTTCATACGCGGGTCAAGCTTATGTATCAGCGAATTCCCCGGAAAATACTGACCAATCGTAATGTTAGACAGCATCAGCCCACCTCCTTTGCAAGGCGCAGGCGGTGAAACTCTGCTTTAGCCTGTTCAATGGTAAAAATATCCGTTTTACAGGGTATGCCCATATCGTGCAGGCGCAGGAACACATCGGTGACCTCCGGCACGTTAAGCCCCATATCCTTAAGCTCTCTGCCGCGGGAGTAAACCTCGCTGACGGTGCCGAACATCGCGACCTCGCCTTTTCTGAGCACCAGCACGCGGTTGGCGATTTTGGCGACATCCTCCATTGAGTGTGACACAAAAATGACGGTGTTGCCCTCTCTGCGCTGATATTCTTTAATCAGGCTGAGAATTCTGTCGCGCCCCTTCGGGTCAAGACCGGCGCAGGGCTCATCGAGAATCAGCACCTGCGGTTTCATCGCAATGATGGAGGCGATGGCGACGCGCCGCTTCTGACCGCCCGATAAATCAAAGGGCGATTTGCTCTCCAGCTCGCGTTTCAACCCGAGCATTTCCATACTCTCATACACGCGCTGCTTGATTTCCTCGCCATCAAGCCCCATCTGCTTGGGGCCGAAAGCGATTTCGTTAAACACGGTGTCCTCAAAAATCTGGTATTCGGGATACTGGAAGCAGAGCCCGACAGCAAAGCGAACGGAGCGGATTTGCTTTCTGTTCTCCTTAGCCCAGATATCCTTATCCTGCACCAGCATTTTGCCCTTGTTCGGCTCCAGAAGCCCGTTAAAATGCTGAATGAGCGTGGATTTGCCTGAGCCGGTATGCCCGATAATGCCGATGATTTCGCCCTTTTCCGCAGAAAAATCAATACCCGAAATAGCGGCAGTCTCAAACGGAGTGCCGACGGAATAGAGATATGTTAAGTTTTCACACGCTAAAACAGGCATATTATTTCAATCTTTCGTATAAGATATCAGCACATTGCTGTGCATTCAAAACAGTTTCCTCCGTCCCAAGCCCGAGCGAAGCAATCAGCTCGGTAGACTGCGGAACATCAAGGCGGTAGGACTTCACCTTTTCGACATCGGCAAAGACCTCCGACGGCGTACCGTCCAGCCGGATAACGCCGCCCTCAATCACGACAACACGGTCTGCCTGCACGGCTTCATCCATATTGTGCGTAATCAGCAAAATGGTAATGCCCTCCTCGTGATTGAGCTTGAGGACGGTATTCATCACCTCGCGTCTGCCGCTCGGGTCAAGCATCGCCGTCGGCTCATCGAGGACGATACATTTCGGCTTCATGGCGATAATGCCGGCAACGGCAACGCGCTGCTTCTGACCGCCGGAAAGACGGCTCGGCGCTTTGTCGCGGTACTCATACATACCGACGGTTTTCAGCGCCTCATCCACACGCCTGCGGCACTCATCGCTCGGGATACCGAGGTTTTCCACGCCGAAGGCAACGTCCTCCTCCACAATGGAGGAAACGATCTGATTATCGGGATTTTGAAATACCATACCGACATTGCGGCGGATTTCAAAAATAGAGTCATCCTCCTTGGTTTCCATTCCGTCAACGAGGACACGGCCTGCCGTCGGAAACAGAATGCCGTTCGTCAGCTTGGCAATCGTTGACTTGCCGGAGCCGTTATGACCGAGCACGGCAACAAAAGAGCCCTGTTCAATTGTCAGGTTAAAATCCTTCAGCACCGGCACCTGCGATTCTCTGCCGCTGTCATCCTGCACGGTGTAAGCGAAGGATACGTTTTCAAACTGAATTAAGTTCATAATAGCTGTAAATTCTTTTCATCGGCAAGCCAGATGGCAGTAGCACCGCAAGGCAGCACACCGCCGCTCGCCGTCACAGGCAGACCGATTTCATCCGATACGGTACAGCCCTTTCTTTTCTTGGTAATGACGTCGTCCAATATGTATTTCATCACGGAAGCGGAAAGCCCCGTTGTATACGAATTCAGCACAACGGCAATCGGCTGTTTGGAAAGCACCTGCTCCACGATTTTCATAAAATCGTACAGGCTGTCCTCCAGATGCCAGATTTCACCCTTCGGGCCCCTACCGTAGGAGGGCGGGTCCAGAATGATGATATCATAAGCGTTTTCACGCCGGATTTCGCGCTGAACAAATTTGATACAGTCGTCCACAATCCAGCGCACGTCGCCGTCTGCCACGCCGCTTGCCTGAGCATTTTCCTTTGCCCATGCCGTCATACCCTTGGAGGCGTCCACATGGACAACGCTCGCGCCTTCTTTTAGGCAGGCAACGGTAGCGCCGCCTGTATAGGCAAACAGATTCAGCACGCGCGCCTTTTCCCTTTTGCTGTTTTTAATCAGCGCGCGCAGGAAATCCCAGTTGACTGCCTGCTCGGGAAACAGACCGGTGTGCTTAAAGCCCATTGTTTTAATATTAAAGGTTAAATCCTTATATCGCACCTGCCAGGCACCGGGCATTCTTGTAAATACCCGCCACTCTCCGCCGCCGGTACGGGAGCGGAGATACTGCGCAGAGGGCTGCGCCCACAAGCGGTGCGCCCTCTCGCTTTTCCAGATAACCTGCGGGTCCGGACGGATGAGAATCTGCCGTCCCCAGCGCTCCAGCTTTTCGCCTGCGGAGCAGTCCAGCAGTTCGTAATCCTGCCAGTCGGTTGTCACTCTCATTATGATAATCTCTCTCTGACTACGGCTGCAATGTCCTCACCGAGACGCTGAATATGGTCAATATCCTTACCCTCCAGCATCACGCGCACCAGCGGCTCGGTACCGCTGACACGGACAAGTACACGACCGTCGCCCATCAGTTCCATCTCCGCCTTCTGCGTTGCAGCGATAATATATTCATCATTATTATATTTCTTCTTGCCCTCATCAGAAACACGGACGTTAATCAGCACCTGCGGATAAACCGTCATAATGCTTGCCAGTTCCGAAAGCTTTTTGCCGCTCTTGACAACGGTTTCCATCAGCTGCACGCCGGTAAGCTCACCGTCACCCGTTGTGGCATAATCAAGGAAAATAACGTGACCGGACTGCTCGCCGCCGATGTTATAGCCGTCCTTGAGCATTCTTTCCAGCACATAGCGGTCGCCGACTGCCGTTCTGGCGCACTTGATACCCTCACCGTCACAGAACTTGAAGAAGCCCATATTGCTCATAACGGTAACCACAGCGGTATCGTCATTGAGTTTGCCCTCTTGCTTCATTCTCTTGGCACAGATAGCGATGACCTTATCGCCGTCCACGAGCTCACCGTTTTCATCCACGGCAAGCATACGGTCGGCATCGCCGTCAAAGGCAAGACCTAAATCGAGCTTCGCAGACTGCACAAAGCGCATCAGCTCCTCGGGATGTGTGGAGCCACAGCCGTCGTTGATATTCACGCCGTCCGGTGTATCGGACAGCATAATGCACTTCGCGCCGAGTGCCGTGAAGATATCCTTGGCGCAGACGGAGGCAGAGCCGTTGGCGCAGTCAAGCGCAATCGTCATGCCGTCAAAGCGGACATCCGTTGTGGCAACAACGTGCGTGATATAATCCTTCACCGCGTTTTTGGAGAACAGACGGTTCCCGACGGCGCCGCCGAGCTTATAATCCACCGGCTCAGCATCGTCAAGAATAATCGCCTCGATTTCCTCCTCGATTGCATCGTCGAGCTTATAGCCTGTTTTCTGAAAAATCTTGATGCCGTTATATTCACAGGGGTTGTGTGAAGCGGAAATCATAATGCCCGCTTCGCATTCATATTTGCCGACGAGATAGGCAACAGCCGGCGTCGGCACAATGCCGACAGAAAGCACATTGCAGCCGACGGAGCAAAGGCCAGCCGTCAGCGCTGCTTCCAGCATATCGCCCGAAGCGCGCGTATCCTTACCGATTAACACGGTTGGCTTGGCGCTTTTGGCTTCGCGCAGCAATACCGTTGCGGCAGCCGCACCGATTTTCATCGCAAGCTCGTTTGTTAAATCCTTATTGGCAATACCTCTGACACCGTCAGTACCGAATAATCTACCCATATACTCATTCCCCTTATGCTTAGATATCAAACCGTTGCTGGTCCGTATTAGTATTACCGCTTTGGTTAAACGGTATACCAAGATGCTGATAACCGGCGGGCGTTACCTGACGTCCGCGCGGTGTTCTGGCAAGGAAGCCGATTTGCATCAGATACGGCTCATAAACGTCCTCAATCGTGATGGATTCCTCACCGATAGCGGCGGAAATCGTTTCCAGACCGACGGGACCGCCGTTATAATTGCGGATCATTGTTGTGAGCAGCCGTCTGTCAACAGAGTCAAGACCGAGCTCATCAATTTCCATCGAGGACAGCGCTTCCATCGCTGCTTCCTTCGTAATCACGCCGTCATACTTCACCTCGGCAAAATCACGCGCACGCTTCAGCAGACGGTTGGCAATACGTGGCGTACCGCGGGAACGGCTGGCAATCTGCAGCGCGCCTTCATCGTCAAGCGGAATATTCAGAATGCCGGAGGAGCGCTTGACAATTCTTGCCAGCTCCTCGTTTTTATACATCTCAAGCCGCATCACAACGCCGAAACGGTCACGCAAGGGCGCAGAAATCTGACCGGCTCTGGTGGTGGCGCCAATCAGCGTAAACTTCGGGAGCGAAAGCTGATAGCTTCTTGCCGACGGTCCCTTGCCGATAATAATATCAATCTTGCCTTTCTCCAAATCAGAGAGGATTTTTTTCTGTTCTTTCGGCGTTCTGAAACGGGAAAGCATTTCGATTCTGACAGGCATCTGGTCGAATCTCTGGAGAGCCGTCCGGTAATGCTGTAATGCGAGTACGGTCGTCGGCGCGAGAATCGCACACTGTCTGTCACTGAGTACACACTTCATCGCGGCACGGAAGGCGACTTCCGTCTTTCCGAAGCCGACATCACCGCATAAAAGTCTGTCCATAGGGCGAGGACGTTCCATATCGGCTTTGATTTCGCTGATACTCTGTAACTGGTCATCTGTTTCGGCATAGGGGAAGCGTTCTTCAAATCTGTGCTGAATTTCATCATCCGGATAGAACGCATATCCCTGACTTTTTTCGCGCTTGGCATAGAGTTTCAGTAAGTCTCCTGCTATTTCACGTATGGATTGCTTTACTTTGGATTTCTGGCGTGCCCACTCGCTGCCGGAAAGTTGGCTCAGCTTTGGCGCAGTTCCCTCCTGACCAATGTATTTTTGCACTCTGTCCAAGCGATCTGTGGGTACATACAGCTTATCACTGCCCTGATATCGAATGAAAAGATAATCACGACGCACCCCGTCCGTAACAAGCTGTACAGTACCCATATATTGGCCGATACCATGATTCTCGTGGACGACATAATCTCCCACGCGCAGATCTGTAAAGGCGGCGATGCGCTCTCCGCCGCGTGTGCGCTGTGTTTTCTTCTGACGATTCAACCCATAGATGTCGCCCTCACAAATGAACGCCAGCTTTGTTTCCGGATAGATAAATCCATGATTCAGCGTGACAGGTATAATGTATGTTTCTCCT
>CALGGQ010000302.1 GCA_937915775.1 uncultured Clostridia bacterium
CTCCAGAACAACGTCAACATCCAGCTCACCCCAGGGAAGCTCAGCAGCGTTCGGCTTTGCGAAAATCGGAATTTCCTTGCCGTCAACGATGATGGAGTTCTCTGTAGCCTCAACCGTGTGCTTGCCTTCACCGATAACGCCGGCATAGCCTCTCTGAGCGGTATCGTACTTCAGCAGATGTGCGAGCATCTTAGGATCGGTAAGATCGTTAATCGCCACAACCTCGTAGCCCTCTGCGTCAAACATCTGACGGAAAGCAAGACGGCCGATACGGCCAAAACCATTAATAGCAACTTTAACCATGGGAATCTACCTCCGAAAATAAATTTAATAAATTGCTTTATTATTGCGCTTATATTTTATACTGTTTCAGGGCAATAATCAAGGAAAAAATGTAAATTTTACAGAATATACAAATTATTATTTGAATTGCCTTAAGAAACTATGATAAATAATTAACAATTTCACATATAAAAAGAGGACGGTATAACCGTCCTCTTTCGGTAAGCTAAATTACTTGAGTTCAACAGTAGCGCCTGCTGCTTCAAGAGCTGCCTTAAGAGCCTCAGCGTCAGCCTGCGGAACGCCTTCCTTAACGGGTGCCGGAGCGCCGTCAACGACTGCCTTTGCTTCCTTCAGACCAAGGCCGGTAGCCTCGCGGACTGCCTTGATAACAGCGATCTTCTGCGTACCTGCGGATACAAGTACAACGTCGAAGTCGGTCTTAACTTCTTCAGCTGCTGCGCCGCCGTCAGTCGGGGCTGCTACTGCAACCGCTGCTGCTGCGCTTACGCCGAATTCTTCTTCTACTGCCTTAACGAGCTCGGAGAGCTCAAGAACGGTGAGAGTCTTTAACTGCTCAACAATAGCATTAATGTTTTCTGCTGCCATGATTATTTCCTCCGTAATAATAGTATGGTTTTAAAGTGATTACTCAGCTGCTTCCTCAGCAGGAGCTTCCTCGGCTGCCGGTGCTTCCTCTGCTACGGGCGCTTCCTCTGCGGGAGCTGCCTCTTCTGCAGGAGCTGCCTCCTCAACGGGAGCCTCTTCAGCCGGTGCGGTTTCCTCTGCCGGAGCTTCCTCTGCGGGAGCCTCCTCAGCAGGAGCCTTGTCTGCCAGACAAGCTTCAACGCCGCCCTTATCTACGATAGCCTGTACGCCGCGGGCGAAGGCTGCGATAGGTGCATTGAAGGCGCTGCAAACGGTGGCAAGAAGGATTTCTCTTGACGGTAACTTCGCCAGAGAAATGATCTTTGCCGTGTCGATAAGTCCGTCATCAAGATAACCTGTCTTGATGTTGAAGTTATCGTGCTTTTCGGCATAGGCATTTAAAATGCGCGCGGCAGCAACATAATCGTCATCGCAGGTAGCGACGGCAGTTGTGCCTTCCAGAACAGAGCCTTCCAGCTCGAATCCTACGTTTTCAGCAGCACGCTGCAGGATGGAGTTCTTCACGACGGTGTAAACAACGCCTGCCTCACGCAGCTCTTTACGGAGCTTTGTATCGTCGGCAACGTTGATACCCTTGTACTCAACTACCACACCTGCGCAGGAGTTCTTAATTCTGTCTGTCAGCGCAGCAACCTGTGCCTTTTTCTTTTCAAGAACTACTGTACTTGGCATTTAGCTTACCTCCATTGTTATTTGCCATATCAAAATATGGACTTCGGCGCTATTCATCCACACCTATAGAAAAGTGCATTCCCAAAGAAATGGGAATGCACGACATTACATAGTGACGCCAAAAGGCTTATATAATGCTCATTCCTCGGCAGGCGCTGTGCTTACGTCCTATCGGACACCTGCTGTCTTTGGTTGAACAGCTTTTGTATTATATAACATTAAAATATATTTGTCAACACTTTTTATTCTATATTTTTCTGACCACAGAAAAAGGCGGCTTTCGCCGCCTTTCAGATTAGTCTCTCTTTCTTCTCGGAGGTCTGTTGCCGCCCTTCTTGCGCGGAGGCGCGTCGTCAATCTCGTTTTCCGGCTTCATGCCTTCAAGCTCAATCAGCGCGTCGCGTCTGGAAAGGTCAATCTTGCCCTCGTCAGTGATACCGATGCACTTGACAATCACGGAATCGCCGACATTGACAACATCCTCTACCTTTTCGGTTCTCTTGACATCAAGGCGGGAAATATGAACAAGGCCTTCCTTGCCCGGTGCAATCTCAACGAACGCACCGAAGTTCATCAGGCGGGTAACAACGCCGTTATAGAACGCACCGATTTCGGGATCGGTAGCAATCAGGCGGATGACCTCGATAGCAGCGTCGCACTTCGCAGCGTCCTGACCGGAGACATAGACGTTACCGTCCTCTTCAATCTCAATCTTAACGTCAAAGTCGGCCTGAATCTGCTGAATAATCTTGCCGCTCTTGCCGATGACATCACCAATCTTATCCGGATTGATGGTGGTAATCTTCATCTTCGGCGCATACTTGGAAAGCTCTGCTCTCGGCTCGCTGATCACGGGCGCCATAATCTCGTCAAGGATATAATTTCTTGCCTTGTGCGTTTTCGCAAACGCCTCCTTGATGATTTCGGGCGTTAAGCCATGCACCTTGAGGTCCATCTGAATCGCGGTGATACCGTTCTTTGTACCGGCAACCTTGAAGTCCATATCGCCGTAGAAATCCTCAAGTCCCTGAATATCGACCATCGTCATAAAGTCGCCGTAAACGCCCTGATCGCCTGTAATCAAGCCGCAGGAGATACCGGCAACGGGTGCCTTAATCGGCACGCCTGCTGCCATCAGCGCCAGCGTGGAGCCGCAGACGGAGCCCTGGGAGGTGGAGCCGTTGGAGGACAGCACCTCGGATACGACACGGATGGTATACGGGAATTCCTCGATGCTCGGCAGCACCGGAATCAGCGCCTTTTCAGCCAAAGCGCCGTGACCGATTTCACGTCTGCCGGGACCTCTGGACGGCTTCGTTTCGCCGACAGAGTAGGACGGGAAGTTGTAGTGATGGATATATCTCTTTTCGGTCTGCTCGTCAAGACCGTCCAGCGCCTGTGCGTCGCGGATACCGCCGAGGGTAGCAACGGAAAGCACCTGCGTCTGTCCTCTGGTGAACATACCCGAGCCGTGCGCTCTTGGCAGCAGGTCAATCTCCGCATTCAGCGGACGGATTTCGTCGATGCCTCTGCCGTCCACACGCTTGTGCTCCTCTTTCAGCCAGGCACGGACAACGTGCTTCTGCACGAGGTACATAATCTCATCGAGCTTCGCCGGATTTTCCTCAAAACGCTCGTCAAACTTTTCGTGTACTGCCTCGTAAATCGGGAGCAGTCTTTCATCGCGGACGTTCTTGTCATCCGTATCAAGCGCTTTTTTGACATCCTCGATGCAGAACGCTTCAATTTCCGCCATGATTTCCGGATCCGGATCGGAGGATTCGTAAGCGAACTTCGGCTTGCCGACCTCGTCAACAATGCCCTGAATGAACTGCACGAGCTTCTTATTCTCCTCGTGGCCTGCCATAATCGCGTTGAACATCGTATCGTCGTCAATCTCATTGCCGCCGGCTTCAATCATCGCCACAAGGTCTGCGGTGGAGGCAACGGTCAGCACGAGGTCGCTCTTAGCTCTTTGCTCCAGTGTCGGGTTAATCACGATTTCGCCGTCAACTAAGCCAACGTTGACACCGGCAATCGGGCCGTCCCACGGGATATCGGAGATTGCAATAGCAGCGGAAACGCCGAGCATTGCCGTAATTTCAGGCGAGCAGTCGGGATCCACGGACATCACGGTAGCAACAACGGAGCAGTCGTTGCGCAAATCCTTCGGGAACAGCGGACGGATAGGACGGTCAATAC
>CALGGQ010000303.1 GCA_937915775.1 uncultured Clostridia bacterium
CGTCGGCGGTGTGGACCCGAACAGAGAACGGATGCTGCTCTCGCCCTATATTGACGACACCAAAACCCTTCATATTGAAATGATGGGCTATAACCGTTCAAAGCCGGATGATGAGCGTAACCCCGAATCGCTGTCTGTGCGCGGTTGCCGTCAGGTGTTTGACGGCGCGTATCTTGCCACCGTAAACCACGAGATGCAGAGTCTGCTGTGGGATTTCGAGCTGCTGATGGATATCGAGGAAAGTGACCTCTTTAACGAGGATTACCGTGAGCTATTAAAGCGTGAGCTCAATAACGCGATGAATCTTGTCGATTTCTATGGCGAAACGCTGACCGGTGTAAAGGAAGCCGCTCAGTATATCGAGGACGTGATTTATGCCAACGATACCTATCGCGGCAACGGCGATGTGGCGCTGATTGCCCATTCGCATCTCGATATTGCCTATTATTGGCGCCGTATTCACGCCGTGCAGAAAAATCTGCGCACCGTGCTCATTCAGCTGCGCCTGATGGACAGATACCCCGATTTCAAGTTCACGCATACCCAGCCGTATATCTATGAAACGCTGGAAAAGTATTATCCCGAGGTCTTTGAAGAACTGAAAGAAAAGGTAAAACGCGGTCAGTTTGAGCCTGTCGGCGCGATGTATGTGGAGCCTGACTGCAACATCCCGTCTGCCGAGAGCTTAATCCGTCAGTGCCTCTACGGTCAGCTGACATATAAGCGGATGTTCGGCAAAACGGTGAATAACGCCTGGCTGCCCGATGTGTTCGGCAATTCGTGGATTATGCCGCAGATTCTGAAAAAGTGCGGCGTAGACTATTTTGTATCCAATAAAATGTCCACCTGGAATGATACGAACCGTTTTCCGCATAATAATTTCATCTGGCGCGGTATCGACGGCAGCGAGGTGCTGGCGTGCGTACCGCCGACGCACTTTATCACCTGGAACTATCCCTCTCAGATTCAAGGTAACTGGGAAGCGTATATCGATAAGGACCTCGGCGGTCAGACGATGAATATGTTCGGCTACGGCGACGGCGGCTCCGGCTGTACGGAGGAAATGATTGAGCTGATGCACCGTTTTGATAAGCTCAGCATTATGCCGAAATGCACGCATATGGGCGGCGCTGAATTCCTCGAAAAGAACCTGAAGAATAACGATAAGCTGGAAACGTGGGACGGCGAGCTGTATCTGGAGATGCACCGCGGTACCTTTACCACCAAATCGAATTTAAAACGCGCTAACCGCCGTCTGGAATTCAAATTCCGCAATGCGGAAATGCTCTCTGTGATGCGCGGTGAGGACAATCAGCAGGCGATTACGGCGCTATATAAGAAGTTTTTGGTTAACCAGTTCCATGATATTCTGCCCGGCTCACATATTCATCCTGTGTATGAGGATGCAATGCGTGATTATGCTGAGGTGGAAAGTGCGCTTGACGAGATAATCGGCAGCGGTGAAAAACTCTTTAATTCGCTGAATATTCCGCGTGATGCGCTGACCTTTGTGGATAGCAACAAGGGTACCTCACACCGCTATGGCAGACGTGGCAACTGGATGATTCCGCATATGAAGCCGCTGGAAACCAAGTCGCTGCGCGTGAAGCGTGAGCCGACTGATTGGGTAAAGATTGACGCGCTTTCCGTGTTGACGCCGTACTACGCCGTAACACTGAATGAGGATGGCTCCATTGACTCCCTCTATGACCGCAAGCTCCACAGTGAATGGACGGACGGTGTGTTCAACAAGCTCTGCATTTATGAGGACAGACCTGGCAATTACGACGCTTGGGATATCCTGCCGAATTACCGTGAAAAGCAAATTCCTGTTACCATTGCAGAGCCGCTGCATTTAACGGAGCTGGACGGTGAATGCGCCTCCTTTGAATGCGTGCTGCAAACGCAGCATTCCGTCTGGAAGCGTATCATCCGCCTGTTCCGTCAGAGCAGGGGAATTGAGGTGGAAAACATTGTCGAATGGCGTGAGGAGCATAAGCTCGCCAAGGCGGAGTTTGGCTGCAATATCTTAACCCGCAAGGCGCTTTGCGATACCTCGGCGGGCTACATCGAGCGCGAAACGCACCGCAATACCACCTGGCAGAAGGCGCGCTTTGAAACGTGTCACCATAAGTGGTGTTCTGTGGCGGAAGCCTTCGGCGGCATTGCGCTGATTAATGACGGCAAGTACGGCGTCGGCTTTGATGAAAACAAAATGAGCCTGTCGCTGCTGCGTGCCACGATGCGCCCGGACGTCACCTCCGACCTCGGTCATCACCATTTCTGCTATCTGATTATGCCGCATCAGGGCGATGCAATTCAGGCGGAGATTAATAACATTGCTTTGCAATATAACAATCCGCTGCTCAAAACGGACGCCGTTTGGACGCTGCCGACCTTCGAGCCGCTGTATCTGCAGGCGGCAAAACGCAGTGAAAACGGCAAAATGACAGTGCTGCGCCTTTCGGAGCAAAACGGTAACCGCGGTGTTATCGTGCTGGATAAGCCGGTAAAAATCCTCAATATGCTCGAGGAAGAAATCCGCGAGGAAACCAACGTGCTGGAATACAGTCCGTTTGAAATTCTGACAATAGGGGTGACGGAATAATGCCGCCGGCAATTGTTGCAGCGCTTGTCATAGCGTTTCTGCTTTGCGTGGTCATTGTTCCCGTAATTAACACAAAACAGTTTAACCGCCTCCCGCAGGAACAGAAAATTCGCGTCTTGATGAAACAGGCAAAGGGTTTGGTGTATTTCAAGAATATCTCGGATGGCAGCAGCGGAACGCTTGTTTATATCAAGAATAAGCGTAAAATCTATCTGTACCCCTGGGTGTTACAGGACGGAAAAATGCGCTGCACAAGGCAGCATTTATATGAAAAATGGGACTATCCTGAGGAACAGCCTGCCTTTACGGAAGAGGAGCGCATACAGGCACAAGAGGAACTGGAAAAGTATAACCGTAAATTAACCGTAAAACTGTATTTGAACAATGAATCTGACTAACGACGCCAAAAAGTTAATACGGCTTTTCCTTGATAACGGCTATCGTGCATATGCCGTCGGCGGCTGCGTGCGCGACAAGGTGCTCAAACGCCGCGGCGGCGATATTGATATCACCACCTCCGCCAAACCGGACGAGATGGAACGCCTGCTGGAGGCGAATGGCATCCGTTATATCGAAACGGGATTGAAGCACGGCACGATAACAGCGCTTATCAATAAAGTGCCTTATGAGATTACCACCTTCCGCAGCGATGGGGAGTATCTCGATAACCGTCATCCGGAGCAGGTGGAATTCGTCAGCGATATCCGCCTTGATTTAGCGCGCCGCGATTTTACGATGAACGCGCTTGCCTATAATGATGACGAGGGCTTTATTGACGCCTACGGCGGTCTGGCGGATATCCAAAAGGGAATCATCCGCGCTGTCGGCGACCCGGACAGACGCTTTCAGGAGGACGGATTGCGTATTATGCGCGCGCTGCGTTTTGCGAGCGTGCTCGGCTTTACGATTGAGGAAAACACGAAACGCGCCATTTTTGAAAACAAAGAGCTGCTGAAAAATATCGCAGCCGAACGCCTTTATACGGAATTTGTCAAGCTGCTGCTCGGTGAAAATGTTGAACAAATTCTGCTGGAGTATAAAGAGGTAATCGCCGTCTTTATTCCGGAAATTGCGCCGTGCTTTGATTGCGGGCAGCGCAGCAAATGGCACCTTTACGATGTGTATACCCATATTGTTAAATCCGTCGCCATTGCGCCGAAAAAGGATTATATCCGTCTGGCGCTGTTTTTCCACGATATTGCGAAGCCTGCTTGCAAAACAACCGATATCAAGGGCTATGACCATTTCTTCTATCACCCCGAAAGGGGGGCGGAAATGGTGCAGGATATTCTGTATCGTCTGAAAGTGAGCAATGAAATGCGGCGCAAGGTGGTAACACTCGTGGAAATTCACGATAAGCATATCACGCGCCGGCCGACCAATATTAAAAAATGGCTTCGTCTGCTCGGAGAGGATTTGACGTATAATTTTATCGACGTTAAAATTGCCGACCTGCTCACGCATAACTTAGAGCTTGCCGGGCATGAGGTGGACGAGCTGCGCCGTGTGAAAAGCGTTCTGAATGAAATTCTCGCCAATCACGAGCCGTACCGTATTTCCGATTTGGCAATCAACGGCAACGATTTAATCAAAATCGGTTTTACAGGCAGTGAGATTCAGGAGGAGCTGGAAAGGTTAGTTAATCTTGTATCCGGTGATGCAAGGGTAAATAAACGCGAAAAGCTGTTGAAAGCGGCTGAACGTGATTTCAATGAAATCAGTTAGGAGAGGAAAGCTATGGGATTATTTGATTCACTCAAGAAGAACCTGGACACCATTTCCAAGGAAGTCGGCAAGGTAGCCGGCGATTTGCAAAAGGAACTGGAGCAGTACAAGACGAATCAGCCTGCTCAGGCACCGCAGCAGCAGGCATATCAGGCACCGCAACCGCAGCAGAGCTATCAGGCGCCAAAGGCAGAGGAGGGGAGCGTTTATCCGAAGTTTACGGCGGAGCGTGACCAGACGGCAAAGTTTGATGATATCATTGCACGCCATTTTGCCGACTGCACTGTCAGAAAGAATGTTCCTGCCGCCGAACTCAAGCCGGATTGTCATCCTGCCTGCACGCCGGTTCAGTATATGTTCTACCGTGACGGCAGACCGGTTTTGGCTATCGTACTTGTCAGCAGAAGAACGTATAACGGCATGAACGTCAAAGGCACTAAAATGATTTGTGAAAACCTCGGAATCAACTATGAGCGTTTTTATAACGATATGGAAAACGAGGAATCCTACGTTGTTAACCGCATCAGAGAAAACTTATAATTGCTAATGGCAGAGCCGGGATGCTCTGCGCCTGTAAGGGTTCCGGCCCAGCGGATTTTGTGCTTCGCAGGCAGCCCCGCTGTGTATGTACCCGTATCGCAAATTTGCGATTTTAAATCGTTCCCGGCTCTGTTTTCTTACTTATGAAAATAACGGAAAAGCTCCTCTGCTTTGAGGAATGGCAGCGCTTTCTGGCGTACAAAATTGCCGGCGGTCATCTCTCTAAAGCAGAGGAAAAACGATTGTCTGAATATATTGAGAATCAAGAATATTTACCCGCCGCAAAAGCACTGAATAACGGCGGCTTTTTCTCGTTGCCTGAGGCAGTGCAGGTGAACAAGAGCAGTTCTAATAAAAAGCGCACCGTGTTCGTGTTTCCCGAAGCGGAAAATATGGTGCAGAAGTTCTTAGCGTTTCAGCTGCTGGAATATGATTATCTGTTCAGCGATAACCTGTATTCGTTCCGCAAGGATATGGGCGTCAAAAAAGCCGTCACGCGGCTGCTGTTTACCAAAGGGATACAGGCGATGTATTCCTTTAAGCTCGATATTTCCGATTATTTCAACTCCGTTCCGGCAGAACAAATGCTGCCTGTGCTTAAGGCTTCGTTAACCGATGACGATGCCTTCTATCGTATTGTTGAAGCGATGCTGCAAAATCCGTATGCGCTGATAGACGGCGAGAGGCAGACGGTGAAAAAGGGGATACTGGCAGGCTCGCCGCTGTCCGGCTTTCTGTCCTCCTTCTGCGCATTGCGGAAGGCAAGGTCAATGACATTTTGCAGCACGGCGATGCTGACGCCGGGCGTCCTCGCGGCCAGATTGTGTATGGCATCCGCGCTGACCTCCCGGAACCCCTTTTTCGCGACCGCTGCCTCCATATACTGGATCCTCTCCATTTCATTGGGGAGATCCACATAAATTTTATTATCAAACCGTCGCACTAAGGCGGGATCCAGCGTCATCCCGCCTCCTTCGCCCGCTTCCACCTGCGGCGGCGGCAGATGAAGAAGTTCGCCGGGGAGCTGTTCCGCCGCTTTGACATAAGGGG
>CALGGQ010000304.1 GCA_937915775.1 uncultured Clostridia bacterium
GCCCGTGGGCTTTGGCGTAAGCGCCGTCGTGGATATAGCCGCCGCGCAGCAGCTCATTGACCTCGCAATGAGCGGAGATGATTTTGCCGAGTGCAGCGCACTGCCGCATCGCTTCTCTCATATCTGCTTCTCCCTGCACGCCGCAGCCGTCATCCGAAAAGCCGGCGCAGGCATCCTTCAGGCTCGCAAAATCCACGAGTTCGCCGCAGCCCTTGCGCCCGACGGTAATAGACGCGAACGGCACGACCTTGATTTTTGCGTCGCGGTCAATAATATCCTGCTGCACCTGCAGGTGTTCTATGCTGTCCGGCACAGGGCTTACATTCGGCATCGGGCAGATGAGCGTATAGCCCGCCTTTGCCGCCGCAGCCGTACCCGTTTTTACCGTTTCCTTATAAGAAAAACCGGGTTCACGAAGATGCACGTGAACATCAACGAAACCCGGAACCAAATATTTCCCCTTGGCATAAAAAACACTATCAGCCCCATCAACGGAAATGGAGGTGCCGATAGTGTGTATTTTTGCGTCTTTAATTAAAATGTCGTTTTGCTGAAAGCAATCTCCCGCATAAACGAGAGCGTCCTTGATTACCATAGTCATACGCGCTCTTCCTTTCGGGACTTTATTATATTATAATTCTACAACAGTGTCAATATACAAATTGAACAAAAACAGAGATAGTTTATGCTCTGTTCGTTGTAGAGCCGAAGCCGCCGGTGCGCTTTTCGTCCGCCGTATCGTCCAGCGTAATGCCAAAGGGCAGGAAGATACCCTGCGCAAAGCCGTCGCCCTTATTCAGCGTTACGGCGTGCCCGTTATCGTGCGCATCACAGGAGACCTTAATCATAATGTGTCCCTCGTTATCGGCGCCGTAATAATCCGCGTCAATAATGCCGACGGTGTTATCCAGCTGTAGCCTGTGCTTAAAGCCCAGCCCCGAACGCGGATAGAGCGAGAGCACCCAGCCCTCCTCAATTCTGGCACGGATGCCGGTTGGGATTAATACGGATTTTCCCTTCACCGCCGTCACGGCTGCAGGGGCATAAAAGTCATAACCTGCCGAGCCTGCTGTGGCTCGTTTCGGCATTTTAATCTCATCATAGATGGTGCGGACATTCTCCGTATCGGGAAAGGCTTTCAGCCAATCCTTTTCAAACTGTGCAAAGGAAACCTTTTCAAACTGTGCGATTTTCGGCATAAAAATCCCCCTCTTTGTGATACC
>CALGGQ010000305.1 GCA_937915775.1 uncultured Clostridia bacterium
ATCTTGTACAGCTCCTTGACGGCGAGGTTCGTGCCCGTGGGGATGAAGACGTTGAGGATATACAAACCGCCGAAGAGGATGGAGGCGAAGATGCTCACGCTCGGGCGCCAGACCGTAAAGATGACCAGCGCGACGGCCAGCCAGCCGCGGTCGCCGAAGGCGTTGTTGGACCAGACGCCGGAGGCGTAGTCCATCACATAGTACAGACCGCCGAGACCGGCAATCACGGAGCCGATGCAGGTGGCGAGGTACTTGGTGCGGTTGACGTTGATGCCCGCCGCGTCAGCCGTTGCCGGATTTTCGCCGACGGCGCGCAGGTGCAGACCGCCTCTCGTTCTTTTAAGGAAGAACGCTACGGCAAACGCCACGAGAATCGCAAAGTACGCAAGGAAGCCGTAGGACAGGAAAATCTTGCCGAACCAGCCCAGATTTGCCGCAAACGGCAGCTTCTTCGTAAAGAAGGCGGAGGTGGTTGTCAGCGCTACGGACGGCACTTCGGATTTGGTCAGCTTGACGAGCGACGCGCCGAAGAAGTTACCGAAGCCGACGCCGAAGGTCGTCAGCGCCAGACCGGTGACGTTCTGGTTGGCGCGCAAGGTGACGGTTAAGAAGCAGTAAATCAGCCCTGCGAGCAGGGAGCCGATAATCGTTGAAATAATCGGAATAAAAATCGAAAGGAAGGCGTTGGCGTCCGCCTTATCGGCGAGCGAGTTTTCATACAGAAACGCACCGATAACGCCGCCGATGCCGCCCATATACATAATACCGGGAATACCGAGGTTCAGGTTACCTGATTTTTCGGTTAGGATTTCACCGGTGGAGCCGTACAGAAGGGGAATACCCTGGATGACGGAGCGCTGGAGGAAGGTAATGACAACAGTGGATGAGAGCATATTACTTTACCTCCTTGTGCGTTTTGGTGAATTTAATCTGATAGTTAATGAAGAATTCCGAGCCGATGATGAAGAACAGCACCATTCCCGTCAGCACGTCCCCATAGGAAGCGTTGATCTGGCACCGGATCGCAATTTCGCTCGCGCCGCGCTGCAGGAAGCAGATCAGAAGCGACGTCAGAATCATGAACACGGGGTTGAACTTGG
>CALGGQ010000306.1 GCA_937915775.1 uncultured Clostridia bacterium
ACGACCTCCTTTTTCAGCAGCAGCGGCAGGAAATGCCGGACCATCTGGTCCGTGACCAAAGATAATGAGACTCGCCGGACACATATTCCCGTTTGCTCTGCCTCTCCTGCGAGAGCATCCTGTCTCTGACCTTCGTGATTTCCGGGAGCTTCTTAAGGACAAAGAGTTTTATATCCTCGTTCGATAGCTCCATTGGTGTGCTTACAGTTACATTTCCTTCCGGCGGATTAACTCTGACATAGAGATTTTTCAGGTTCTTCTTCCTTATCACCTCTATCGGTAATCCACCGATAAGTATTTCATCATTACGCATCGTATTCTTCCTGCCTTTGTGCAATATCGAAGACGTTGTTGGTTTCCTCAGTGGCTCTGTCTTCGGTATACATATGAAGCAATAATTTTTTATAAATAGCAAGTCTTATACGCTGCTGTTTTTGAAAATTTCTCTTCCAATCCGGCTGTATTGAAACACGGATTGCACCGTCCACATCAATCGTCAATTCGACATTTTCTTCAAAATAATCGTAGAGAGCGCGTCTTGCCGCACTATCCTTGATTTCATCGGGATAACTGCCGCTCTCCTCCGGGTGAAGGATTGCTTCAGCCAGTTCCACGACCTGGCGCAGATATTCCTCGTAGCTCATCGCTTCAACCTTACGTTGCATGATGATCTTCTTGAGCATCTCGGACAGCTTGCCATAATACACGCTGTTGGAACTCATCTTTTTTACGATCTCATGCTGCAGGTTGTTGTCAATCGTCTCCGCCTTCGCCTCATCGTTACCCGGCAGGTCTTTTACCAGGTCAACAGGTGTGGTGGTCTTGCCCTGGAGGAGCAGTTCAACGATAGACATATTACCAAGTTCGCTGACAACCCTTGTATCCTCGGCGCGGATGTATGTGTCGAGAATGTAGCGCATATCCACCTCGTAAGGCTTGAGATCTATATAGTCGCAGCTTGCCAGCTTTATCATTTCCTTTATTTTGTTGTACCCGGAAATCTCGCCACGCAGATGATTGACATCATCCTCGGAATAGCCGTAATCCGCCACCAGGCGGTCACAGCAGTTCGCAAAGGAACGAGAAAGAGACGCCGTAAGCGCATAGAGAGTATCCCTTCGCGCAGTCTTTTCATCGTTCTCGCTGTCCTCGCCGCAGAAGTATTCGATAAAATCGGTATCAGCCTGCGGAGCGGGTACATTTTCAACCAACGCCTCAAGCGAGGTGAGCGTTCCTTCAAGTTCGGATTTTGCCTCGTCATAGCGGTTCTTGATAAGCCCCTCGACATCTTCCTTGTCGTAGCCGTCAAACGCCTCGGAGGTGTAATCGGCAACGGCAAGCTGAACATTACGGAACAAGTCCATGTAATCTACAATGTATCCGTAATCCTTATCTTCTCCGTCTGGTCTGTTGACGCGGCAGATAGCCTGGAACAGATCATGATCGCGCATGGATTTGTCGATATACAGATAGGTCGCGCTCGGAGCGTCAAAGCCAGTCAGCAGTTTGTCCACCACAATCAGCAGTTTCATCTGCGCCGGCTCATCCTTGAATTGCTCTTTGACACGCTTTTCAAACTCGCCGAGTTTTTCATCTCCGAGCATTCGCTCGTATATTTTCTTCTTATATTCTTCTTCGCTCTCCTGCGAAAGGTCGGAGGTGGCCGTTCTGACGCTCTGCGTAGTTGGCTCGTAGGAGGTCACAATGGCACATTTGGTAAAGCCCATGCTCATGAAAATTTCCCAATACTTGCAGGCTTCATAGATACTGCCCGCCACAAGCATGGCCGTACCGCGGTCATCCTTAAGCCTCGGTTTCAGGCTCATATCAAATACTATATCGGACGCAATTTTATCCAGCCTCTGCTTTGAACTGTACAGTTTATTGATGGATGTCCAGCTTTGCTTAAGCTGCGTTTTTGCCCGCTCGGTCAAGCCCTGTGTTTTCTGCTCGAACCACAAATCGTCTTTGTCTTGGCTGGACAAATCCTGGTCGACATCCCTTGCCTCATAGCGCAGGTCAAGAACCACACCATCAGCCACGCCCTCGTCAAATTTATAGGTGTGGATGTATGTACCGAAGGTTTCGATGCTTGATTTCTTGTCGGTCTTCAGCAACGGAGTCCCAGTAAAGCCGATCAGAATAGCATCCGGCATCAGCACTTTTACTGCCTCATGAAGTTTGCCGGAATTAGTACGGTGGCATTCGTCAATAAAGGCGATGATGTTGCCTTTCGCCTTGAAGTCCTTCGGCAGGTCTTTCAGCAGTTCCTTGCGGTACTGGTCGATATCCGATTGGCTTCCGGCGTTATGACCATACTTGTGAATGAGGGAGCAGACGATGGCATCATCGTTTTTATCCAGGATGGAACGCAGATCGGCGCAGCTTTTCGCTCTGCGCACCTTTTCTTCCACATCGATAAAGAGGCTCTCAATCTGATCGTCCAGTTCGTCACGGTCGGTGATGATGACCACGCGGCTGTCGTTAATGTTCTCGATGATCCACTTGGTGAGCCATACCATAATGAGGGACTTGCCGGAACCCTGCGTATTCCAGATAATGCCGCCCTCGCCGTCCTGAATACGCTTGCGGGCAGCGATGTTCGCAAAATACTGGTTGTGACGCGTGACCTTTTTAATGCCCGCGTCATAAGTTGCGGCAAAAGCTGAAGTGCCATATCCTTAAAGGCTGAAGTTGCGCCGTGATACAATTCCATAACCCCGACAGGTGAATTTCGATGTTCTTCATCTTTCACAAGAATTGTAAGTGGCACTTTTGACGCCGCGTCAAACCAGTCATAAGCAAGCTCGCAACTCTCAAAAAGTTCATCTTCAGTATAATCTGTCAGAAATTTTTTCAATACAAAAACTGCGCGTTGGCAATAATTTTTATCAACCAAAAATTGAAAATATTTATACCATCCAAATCGTTTTACTTTATTATTAATTTTACATACTGTTTTATTTATTAAAGGAAATTTATTTTTTTTTTCGTCATAAGAATAAATATATCCTGGCTCTTTCATTATATAATAAGAATTTGCTAAATGATAAAGACCTACTGCCATTATTGTATCTTCTGCTTCATTTATATAATCATCAGTATATTCTTTTCCTAGATATATTAATATTTTTCGAAATAAATCTTTTTTTATAAATTTTCCCCAAATAACTCTATTATCAAAACATAAATTTTTTCTATTAATGAATTTATCTCTTAATTCAGGTTGATATATAATGACATCTATAAAATCTTTTTGATTATAATAATTATAAACTGTATTTCTTAAATATCCTCGCCAATAAGTAATTCCTTTAAATTCAACAACATCTAACTTTCCTTTTTGTGCAATGAATAAACAATTTTTTAAAATATTTTTATGAATTAATGCATCATCACCATCTATTATTGTTATATATTTCCCTTTGGCTTTTCTTATTCCATCAGTTCTTGATTTCATTTCTCCTTCATTCATATCATGAGATATTAATATTATTCTCGGATCTTCCTTTTGAAATTCTTTTATAACATCTGTTCCATTATCTTGAGAACAATCATCTACTATTATTATTTCTATATTTTTTAAACTTTGATTTTGAATACTTCGAATTCCTTTATGAATACAATGAGCTTGATTATACATAGTCATTATTATTGATACATCTGGATATGAACTTTTTTCAAAATTATTATTTTCTATTAATTTATTATTACTATTAATATTACGAAATTCATTCATTTCGTCTTTTGTAATACTTAAA
>CALGGQ010000307.1 GCA_937915775.1 uncultured Clostridia bacterium
AATTCGCTGCATCTTCACTGGGGAAAAAAATGCCCGATAGCAGAATACGAGCTGCCGTACTACGGCGATGAGGAATCCAACCACAAGCAGCTCGAGGGTTACCGCCAGGAATACACGCCCTGGGGCTCCACGATGTACCGCGAGTGCGCCGCTAAGGCGCAGTTTGCAGACGGCTGCCGTGAAATTAACCTCGATTACCTCGGCTATGAGCAGGAGGGCAATACGCTCTCCCTGCACTTTAAGGACAAGCATTATCCGCTGGAAATGAAGCTGCACTACACGGTGTATGACGACTGCGACATTATCCGTCGCGCGGCGGAATTCATCAACACCGGCGATAGCGAAATCGTGTTTGAAAAGCTGATGAGCGCTGAGCTCACGCTGCCCGGCACGAAGCCGTACCACATCATGAACACCAACGGCGACTGGGGCGCGGAATGCGTTCCGACAGACACCGTGCTGGAGGGCGGTCGCTTTGTCTATGAAAGCAGACGCGGCATCAGCGCGCACAACAATTCACCGTATTTTATCGCTTACACCGATGCCGACGAAAATCACGGGCAGGTATTCTTTGCCGACCTTGCGTGGAGCGGCTCCTTTAAGGTGGAGTTGCTGCGCAATTTCTCCCGTGTAACCAGAGCCGTGCTCGGTATGAACAACTTTGATTTTGAATACGCGCTGCAGCCCGGAGAGCGCTTTATCACGCCGGAGGTGCTGTGCGGATTAACAGAGGGCTTTGGCGAAATGAGCCGCCAGCTCAATCGCTTCGGCATCGAGCATCTGCTGCCGAAACGCTTTGCGAAGGTTCCGCTGCCCGTGCTCTACAACTCATGGGAAGCGACGGAGTTTAACGTCAATGTGCGCGACCAGTCTGCACTTGCCAAGCGCGCTGCCGCCGCAGGCTGCGAGCTGTTTGTGATGGACGACGGCTGGTTCGGCGAGCGCAAGGATGACCGCGCCGGTCTCGGCGACTGGGTGGTAAACAAGGAGAAGTTCCCCAACGGGCTTGACGAGCTGATTGATAACGTCAACGCGCTCGGCATGGATTTCGGCTTATGGGTGGAGCCGGAGATGGTCAATCCGGACAGCGATTTATACCGCGCACATCCCGACTGGGCATACCATTACCCCACCAGAAAAGCGCACGATTTGCGCTGGCAGCTCGTGCTGAATATGACGCGCCCCGAGGTGCAGGAATACATCTTCAACGCGCTCAACAAGCTGCTCACTGACCACAACATCAAATACATCAAGTGGGATATGAACCGTCCGTTCTCCGAAACAGGCGGTGAAAATCTGGCGCACCCGAAGATGCTCTGGTACCTGCATACCAAGGCGGTTTACGATATCGTGGACAGGCTGAAAGCAGAGCATCCCGACGTACAGTTTGAAAGCTGTTCCTCGGGCGGCGGCAGATGCGACTGGGGCGCACTGAAGCACTACGATATGGTCTGGACGAGCGACAACACGGACGCGATTGACCGCCTTGTCATTCAGAAAAACTATGCCCTCACCCGCCCGATTAAGACGATGCGCGCGTGGGTGACCGACGTCAACTGGTACAACCGCGATACACCGCTCGCCTTCCGCTTCAATGTGGCGATGCGCGGCGCGCTTTCCCTTGGCGGCAACCTGAACAATTACAGCGACGAGGCGATTGCCGAATGCAAAAAATATACGGACATCTATAAGGAAATTCGTATGCTCGTTCAGTTTGGCGACCTGTACCGCCTGCTCGATATTGACCGCGACGAAATCGCCGCTGACCTCTATCTGAACGAAGAAAAGACAGACGGCGTGCTGTTCCTTGCCGCTGTCAACACACGGTGCATGAAGCCGACGCTGCAGCTCTGCTTTGGCGGACTTGATGAAAACAAGGTTTACGTTTTTGACTATGATGGCAAGCACTGGGAAAAATCGGGCGCTTACCTTAAAAATGTCGGCATTCCCGTGGAAGCCAAACAGCAGTATTTCAACCGCATCATTCGTATTAAAGTAAAGTAAAAAAATCCCTGCAGTGCAAAACTGCAGGGGTTTTCTTTAGGCGCCGGCAGACGAATCCGATACGGCTTTCATTGGCTGGTGCCTATGCGTTTCTGTCCTGTTCAATGATTCGTTTCAGCGCTTCCACCGCGACCTTAACGGCGGCGGAGGTATCCTCGCTCATATTCTGATCAAGTCCTGCCTTTTCGCGCTCCTGGTTCCAGACGACGTGGAAGCACGAGCCGCAGCGGACGTGCAGCGCCGCCGCAATCACAAACAGCGCGGCGGATTCCATCTCGCTCGCTTTCACGCCGAGGCGCTTCCAGCTTTCCCACTTGTTCAGTAGCTCGTAATACACGGGGCTTTTCTCAGGGCTGAGCTGACCGTAAAAGCTGTCCTTGCACTGTACGACACCCGTATGCGTAATGTATCCCAGCGACTTAGAGGCTTGCGCCAGCGCAGAGGTAATGCCGAAATCGGCAACCGCCGGAAACTCAATCGGCGCGTATTCCATACTGGTGTGCTCAAAGCGGACGGCGCCGGTAGCCACCACAATATCGCCGGATTTCACCGCGATATCAATCCCGCCGCAGGTGCCGGTACGGATAAAGGTATCGGCGCCAAGGTTGTGCAGTTCCTCCATCGCAATCGCAGCGGAGGGACCGCCGATACCCGTGGAGCAAACGCTGACCTTTTCGCCGAGCAGCGTGCCCGTATAGGTAGTGTATTCTCGGTTTTGCGCCACCAATTTTGCATCGTCAAACAGAGCGGCGATAGATTGGCAGCGACCGGGGTCACCCGGCAAAATCACATACCGCCCGACCTCGCCCGGCGCAACGTGAATATGATACTGGCGTTCCATTTTCTGCATAAGGAACCCTCCTTTTGTTTTCTTACCCTTATTATAATATAATCCGCGCTATAATTCAATATGCGAAATGGAACGGTCATAACGGGCGCTCACTTTCATATAATGTAGCGGTGATGAAAATGTTAGGTGCTTTATTTTCCTTCTTGGGTGCAAATTTTCTGTACCTGATTTTACACGTGCAGACCTCCTCCAACTTTCCGAAACCGCTGACGGGCAAGGAGGAGCGTTATTATCTTGAGCAGATGGCAAAGGGCGACCAAAACGCGCGCGCCGTCTTAATTGAGCGCAATCTGCGCCTTGTCAGCCACATCGTCAAGAAATACTATTCTAAAACGAACGACACGGACGACTTAATTTCCATCGGCACTATCGGGCTGATTAAGGCAATTGACTCCTTTGATTACACCAAGGGCACACGCCTTTCCACCTATGCCTCGCGCTGCGTGGAAAATGAGATACTGATGCATTTCCGCGCGCTGAAAAAGACGGGTAGCGACGTGCTGATGGGCGACGCTATCGAAATGGATAAGGATGGTAATCCGCTGACGGTGGAGGACATCGTTGCCGACGACTGCGACCTCGCCGAAGAGCTGGAAACCAAGGTGCGCTGGCGCAGGGTCAAGGAATACATTGAGCAGATGGACGATGAGCGCGAGCGCGAAATCATCATTCTGCGCTACGGGCTGAACAATAAAAAACCGCTGACGCAGCGCGAGGTTGCCGAGCGGCTGCATATCAGCCGTTCCTATGTTTCGCGCATTGAAAAGAAAATTCTGAACGATATCCGTCGCTATCTGAAATAGGAGGCGTATACCTTCTGCCTTGCGCTTCTTCTGCCGTTGTGCTATAGTAGAAGCAGAAAGGGGTGGGTATCATGAATTACCGATTACTAACCGAGCAATTTCGAAAATGCGCCGCGGACATCCGTTTTGAATCCGGCGTACTATCAACCGCCGCTGCGATACTGATGACGCAGCTGCCGCAGCTCAACTGGGCAGGCTTTTACTATGCAGACGGCGATAGGCTGTATCTCGGTCCGTTTTCCGGCAAGCCGGCGTGCATTGAAATTCCCATGGGCAAAGGCGTGTGCGGTACCTGCGCCAAGGAGGAAACAACACAGCTGGTGCCGGATGTGCATCAGTTCAAAGGTCACATCGCCTGCGACAGCGCTTCCCAATCGGAAATTGTGATTCCCGTGTACAAAAACGGCGCGCTCTATGCCGTGATGGATATTGACTCGCCGGTGCTGAACCGCTTTGATGAGGCGGACAAAGAGGGGCTGGAAGCCTTTGCCGCCGCTGTAGAGTCAGTCATTGTACAAAAAGTATGAGATTAAAAACTGTCCTGTGAGCGTCATTCACAGGACAGTTTTTCATTTGATAACGGTTGCATTATCATTGATGATTATCACGGTCACCATAAAGGTATGCGTGTCCTCGCTATACTCCCATTCGAGCTCACCGCCGTATTGCTTCAGCGCTTTTGTTACGCTCTTTAATCCCACCCCGTGCAGCTTTTTATTCTGCTTCGTGGTTTTCAAATCCTTATCCGGCGGGGTATCGCAGCTGTTGGTGATAATCACGGCATCGTAGGTGTTTATCTTGTTCGTTTTAAACGTAATGGTTTTTGCCGCCGACTGCTGCGCTGCCTCCAGCGCGTTATCCAGCAGGTTGCCGAGAATGGTAACGAGGTCGTAATCGCTGACGGAGGAAAGATTGGTGAGCTTCACCTCAAAATCAAAGCTGACATTCCGCAAGGCACACTCCGTCACATACTTGTTGATGATAATATCCAGCGTATGATTCCCGCTGTGGCAGGAGGTACGGCTGCTCTGCAGCTCATCGGTGATTTTGTCGATATATGCCGTCTGCTCGCTGCCGCTCATATTGCGAATAGCGTACAGATGATTTTTGTAATCATGCGTTAAAATCTGCATCGCCTGGTTGCGTTCCTCCAGCAAATTCAGGTACTGCATATCCATTTCGTTTTTCAGGCTCTGCTGCTGCAGGGCAAACAGCTCCTGCTGCTGATTCTGAATATAGCGATTGTAGATAAAAATGAAACAGCAAAAGAGCGTAGACACAACGCCGATGATCGACAGGGCAAGATTGCGCCCTCTTGAAAAATGGTATTCCGCAGAGGAATTAATCATTAAGGCAATCATCACTACCAGCACGATGGGAAAGATAAACAGCACATAGGTGCTGCGGTCAACACGGTTTTTCTTGTAGGAAAACAGCGTGGAAATTACCTTGCAAACAATCAGATAAAGGCTTTTTGACAGCATGGCAATAATGACGAAATACGTCTTATTCCATTCGTAAACCTCCTCGGGCAAAATCGGCGTTTCCATAATAAACGCAAGTCCGCCCTCCACAATTACCTCCGTCGTCGCCATCACCGTCAGCAGGATACCGGAATGGAAAATGCTGCTTTTTGGCGACATTTCAAAGCATACCAAGCCGAACACAATATGAATGGCAAAGAAAATAATACAGTTGATATAGTTGGTATTATTGTCAAGGATATTGCCGACGAAGGCAACGCCGTACAAGCCGAGCAGTATCAGTACGGTAAACAGCGTACCTCTTTTCAGTTTGAAATTGTCATAATAGTACATGAAAGCAATCGGTGCTTCAATCAAATAGACTAACAAAAACAGCAGCTGCATCGTTATCTCCTTTTAATATAATCAAACCAGAACTGATGAAAATCCGCCTGCTTGCGCGTGGCGACGGAAATGCGCGTGTCACCAAGATAAATCTCTTTGTAGCTGTACCGCGTGATGTAGTGAATGTTGATTAAAAACGACTTATGCACCAGATAGAAAAAAGTGTTTGGCAGCTTGGAAACCAAATCCTCAAAGCTGTTTTTGCTGGTATATTCGCCGCCCGTTGCAGCAACGGTAATCTTTCTGTTTTCGCGCTTGATGTAGATAATATCGTCCACCAGCACTTTCACGCTCTCGCCGTTGTTGCTGAGATAAATATCCACATAGGTTTCATCGAGATATTCCATCGCCTTGTCGAGCGAAGCATAGAGCCGCTGTTCATCAAACGGCTTTTCAAAATAGCGGAAGATGTGCAAATCCATCGCCTCGTCCTGATATTCTTCAAAGGCGGTGACGAAGAACAGGATAATGCGGCTATTACGCTCACGCAGCTCCTTTGCCACCGCGATACCGTCCGTACCGGGCATCTGAATATCCAGAAACGCCAAATCAAATACGGCGTCGCTTTGCAGTATTTTCTCGGGCGAAACCGAAGTCGTTATCTCCGTGCCGATTAAGTGCGTTTGCATATACCGCTCAATGTGAAATTGTAAATCGTCAACGAACTGCTGCTCGTCATCAAGGATTAAAATTCTCATATTATCACCGATTGTATTTTACCATTAATCCTGCAAATAATAAAGGCAAATTGTCGAAACGCAAGAAATTCGTGTCGAAACGCAAGAAAATGTGAATTTGCAAAGCAAATTCAGTGGTCAGTGTCCAGTGGACAGT
>CALGGQ010000308.1 GCA_937915775.1 uncultured Clostridia bacterium
GCGCCAAAAAGTACGAGGTGCAGTACCGGGTGAAGAATACAGGCGAATATGTCACCGCCGGTAAGACAAAGGGCACCGCCCGTACCGTCCGCGACCTGACGCCGGGCACGGTCTATCAGTTCCGCGTCAGAGCCTATGTCAATAAGGCATGGCAGGAATACGGCGAGGCAGCTGAATGTCAGGTGTATGCGCCGGCAATCAGCAGCATCACCTTTACGCAGAGTGCAGACGGTCTTGTGCTGAACTGGACGGCGATGGATGGCATCAGCGGCGTGCGGGTGTACCGCAGTACCGAGGCAGACGGCTGGTACCAGCGCATTGCCGATATTACACGGGAGAGCGGCGGTACCTCCTGCACCGATACCGGTGTTCAGTACGATACGATTTATTATTATAAAGCAGAGCGCTATATTTTGGTAAACGGTAAGTCTTACGGCGAGATGTCCGAGCCGTTTTCCGCGCGCTATACGCTGCAAGCCCCGCAAAAGCTATCCTTCCACCGCAAAAATGCCACGACGGTGCAGGTGCGCTTTACGGGAGAGGCGTTTGCCACCGGCTTTGAATACTATGTCGTCAGGGACGGCAAGGTGGCGGTTGCCAATACGGTGACGGATAAAGCCGCCGTGACGCTGAAAAATCTGGAGCCGGGCGCGCAGTACACCTTCTTCTGCCGCGCGCGCAACAGGATAGGCTGCAGCGCCTATTCGCTGATAAAGTTTGTTCCGTTGAACACCAAGGTGAAAAACGTCAGGCTCTCCAACGTAACCGACGGTATCAAGGTTTCGTATACCGCGCAGGCGGATGCGGACGGCTACTATATCTACCGTTCCACGAAAAAGAAGAGCGGCTTTAAGCGCGTCGGCACTGTCAAGGCGGGCGATGTCAATTTCTTCATTGATACAAAGGTTAAGTATCAGCAAGGTTATTATTACAAGGTCAAGGCGTATTCGTTTAATCGCTCCGGTAAGGCGGTGGCAGGCAAGCCGTCGGCAGTGTCCGCCAAGCTGACCTGCCGTATTGCTGCCCCGCAGCAGGTGAAAGCCGTGCGGCTGCAGCCGGATGCCGTTCGCCTGAGTTGGCGCGCCGTCTCGAACGCGGCATATTACAAAATCAGTTATAAAAAGGTCGGCGGCAGCTGGAAGCATGTCAGTAAGATTACCGCCTGCTCGCTTGATATCGCAGGGCTGACGCTCGGCGAAAAATACGTCTTTATCGTGCGCGGCGTGAACCGCTTCGGCAGCGGCAAAGCCAGCGCGCAGGTCACCAAAACGGTTTTACCGCCGGCACCGCCGGCACCGAAGGCAACCTCGGGTGAAAACGGTATTGTTGTCAGATGGCGCAATCAGGGCTGGGCAACGGCGTACCGTGTCTACCGTTCGGAGAAAAAGAAGGGCAGCTACCGTCTGCTCGCCACGGTGGATAACAAGCAGGCAAACAGCTATGTTGACAGAAGCGCCCAAACCGGCAAGCGCTATTATTACCGCATTGCGTGCGTCATAGAAAAAGACGGTAAAACCTATGCCGGCGCGAAGTCGGCAGCGGTCTGTACAAAACGTCAGGCAAAATAAGACAAATTCAATACTATTTTAGTATTTTTCCACATTATTTGATAAAAATGCTTGACATTGAGAAAGTGATTGTATATAATCAATCCGAAATAAAAAACAACCCCCGTTGTTCGGAGGGAGGGAATACAGTGAGTCAGGTAAAAGTTAAGGAAAATGAGTCTCTTGACAGCGCTCTCAGAAGATTTAAGCGCCAGACTTCCCGTGACGGTATCATTCAGGAAGTCAGAAAAAGAGAACACTACGAAAAGCCTTCCGTCGCTCGTAAAAAGAAGAGCGAAGCTGCTCGTAAAAGAAAGTATAAGTAAAAAAATCAAGGGGCGTTTTACGTCCCTTATTTTTATCAGGTGAGGAAAAGCAAATGAAAATTCTTGTTCTGAACGGTCCGAATTTGAATATGACGGGCATCCGCAAAAAGGATGTCTACGGCAGCGAAACGCTGGAGGACATCAATGCCGAGCTGCGCGCATACGGCGAAGCAAAGGGGGCGAAGATGTATTTCTTTCAGTCCAACCACGAGGGCGCTATCATTGACGTGATTCACGAGAGCCGCAGCGCTTATGACGGCGTGGTGATTAACGCCGGCGCCTATACGCATTATTCCTATGCCATCCGCGACGCGATTGAGGCAGTAGCGGATTTTACGCCGTACGTCGAGGTGCATATGTCGAACATCCACGCCCGCGAGGAGTTCCGCCACACCTCGGTGATTGCCCCCGTTTGCGTCGGGCAGATTGCGGGCTTTGGCAAGCAGGGTTATTTTTTGGCAATTGAAGCGTTAAAGGATTTGATGAAATGACAACGTATGAAAGCAAAATCAACAGCATCCGTCCGGTTTTACAGAGCGGGAGTGAAGCAATCCTGCTGACGGGCGAGGTAAATATCGGCTACTTTTCGGGCTTTCTCCGCAGCGAGGGCTTGATGCTCATCACGCAGGAAAAGGCGTTCCTGCTCGTGGACTTCCGCTACCTCGAGGCGGCGCAGCAAAAGGCTGTGGGC
>CALGGQ010000309.1 GCA_937915775.1 uncultured Clostridia bacterium
GATGCTGGACAAGGCTGCAGCAAATATGTTATAAATTAAATTACCAATCAATTATTGGGAGGAATATTTATGTCAAACAAAGAAAAATTTTACATCACTACCCCGATTTACTATCCATCGGGAAATCCTCACATTGGCCATTGTTATACTACCGTAGCATGTGATTCTATTGCGAGATATAAGCGCCTTCAGGGGAAGGACGTTATGTTTCTCACCGGTACGGACGAGCATGGCTTAAAAATTGAACAAAAGGCTGCAGAACAAGGCGTTACACCGAAAGAATACGTTGACGGCATTGTTAAAATATTCAAAAATCTTTGGGAATATATGAATATTGATTATGACAGATATATCCGCACAACCGACGATTATCACGTTAAAGCCGTACAAAAGATTTTTAAAGAACTTTACGATAGAGGATATATCTATAAGGGCAAATATACCGGAAAATACTGTACCCCCTGCGAAAGTTTTTGGACGGAATCTCAGCTTGTTGACGGAAAATGCCCTGAATGCGGCCGTGAGGTAACGGAAGCAAGCGAAGAGGCATATTTCTTTAAAATGGCTCCGTTTGCTGACAGAATTGAAAAACTTCTCACCGAAACGGACTATCTTCAGCCGAAATCAAGAGCAATAGAGCTTGTGAATAACTTTATTAAGCCGGGATTAGAGGATCTTTGCGTGTCCCGTACTACCTTTACATGGGGAGTCCCTGTTACCTTTGATGAGGGACATGTTGTCTATGTTTGGATTGACGCACTGTCCAACTATATTACTGCACTTGGTTACCAAAATGAAGCATATGATGATTATGATAAATTCTGGCCTGCTGATGTGCACATGGTTGCGAAGGATATTATGCGCTTCCATGCTATTATCTGGCCGGCAATGCTAATGGCACTTGATCTTCCTCTTCCCAAGCATCTCGCCGTTCACGGATGGATTACCTTTAACGGCCAAAAGATGAGCAAATCCATCGGCAATGTTGTTGACCCATTTGTGCTTGGTGAGAGTTATGGAAGCGATGCGATACGCTACCATATTCTGCGTGAAATGGCACTTGGTGCAGACAGCTCCTTCTCCAACGAAATAATGATTAACCGTATTAATTCCGATCTTGCTAACGACCTTGGCAATCTTATTTCAAGAACAGTTGCCATGGTGGAAAAATACTTCGGCGGTACACTTCCAACGGAACGTGAAGCGGCGGAAATTGATCATGAGCTGATTGAAATGATGACATCCCTGCGTAACAAAACCGATTATTATATCGATGAAACGCAGCTCAATAATGTCCTTGCAGAAATTTTCAAGGTGATTTCAAGAGCCAATAAATATATTGATGAAACCACTCCTTGGATTTTAGGTAAGGACGAAAGCAAAAAGGCAAGACTTGCAAGCGTACTTTATAATCTGCTTGAAGCAATTCGAATCAGTACAACCCTTCTCTCCTGTTTCATGCCATCAACCATGCCCCTTGCATGGGAGCAAATCGGAGCAGAAGAAAGCCTTATCACCTATGAGAATGCCGGTAAATATGGAGTACTTCCTCTTAATGTCACCGTAAAAAGAGGTTCCGCCCTCTTCCCAAGAATTGACGCAGAAAAGGAAATTGATGAGCTTAACGCAATTATTGAAAATCAGGTAAAAGCAGCGCAGGCAAAGGAACAGAAAACGGAAAAGACTGAAGAAGTAAATGAGCTTTCCGAAATCACGATTGATGATTTCTTTAAATCCGACCTCAGAGTAGCGGAAATTCTGGCTTGCGAACCGGTCAAAAAATCCAATAAATTACTCAAATTACAGCTTAACGACGGCTCGGGAAAAACCAGACAGATTGTCTCCGGCATTGCCAAATGGTACAAGCCGGAGGACCTGATCGGCAAGCGCGCTATCATCGTCACGAACCTCAAGCCCGTGAAGCTCTGCGGTGAAATCAGCGAGGGTATGCTCCTCTCCGGTGAGAAGGGCGACGATGTTCGCGTCACCTTCGTCGATATGGAACCCGGCGCGAAAATCTGCTGATATGTACACGAATATTTTTGATACGCACAGTCATTACGATGACGAACAATTTGACGGGGACAGAACGGCGCTCCTGTCCTCGTTAGAGGGCAAGGGCGTTGTTAACGTGGTATCCTGCGGCGTGGATATCGCCACGTCGAAAGCCAATCAGGCGCTGGCACAGCAATACGGCTATTACTACTTTGCCGCCGGCTTTCACCCGGAAAATTTAGAGGGCTTTTCCCTGTCCGACCTTACGGAAATTGAGGCACTGACAAAGGACGAAAAATGCGTTGCTGTCGGTGAAATCGGGCTCGATTACCACTGGATGAGCTCCACGAAAGAAACGCAAAAGGAATTCTTCACCGCGCAGATAGAGCTGGCAAAACGGCTAAATTTGCCCGTCATTGTGCACGACAGAGAGGCGCACGGCGACACGCTGGACATTCTCAGGCAGACAAAGCCGCAGGGCGTGCTGCACTGCTTTTCCGGCTCCAAAGAGATGGCAAGAGAGGTCATTGCCCTCGGGATGTACATCGGGCTGAACGGCGTTGCCACCTTTAAAAATGCGCGCAAGAGCTTAGAGGTCGTGCGTGAAATTCCGCTCGAGCGGCTGGTGCTGGAAACCGACTGCCCGTACCTCTGCCCCGAGCCGTACCGCGGCAGGCGCAACGATTCGTCCTACATTCCGTACATCGCCGAACGTATCGGCGAAGTGCTCGGTATCGGCGCGCAGGAAATCCTGACCGTCACCGCCGAAAACGCCAAAAGATTATATCAGTTGTAAAAAAGCGGGAGAACCATAGGGTGTCCGTCATAAAGAATATTATTAAAAAACGAGCAAGAGTGAATTCGTTCTTGCTCGTTTTTATATAATCATTTGTCAAAAAATGTTGGCAATTTCATCAGGTAACTTTTCATAATCGTTTTCACTCAATTTACGAACGACCTTGCAAGGCGCACCATAGGCAAGAACATTTGGCGGAATGTCATTTGTTACAACACTACCTGCTCCGATAACAACATTATCTCCAATCGAAACACCGGCGCAAACAATACAGCCAGAGCAAATCCAAACATTATTTCCGATTTTTATCGGTGCAACTTTTTCAATGCAGCCTCTTTTTTGAGCTTCAAAGCTATCTGTATAATAAAACATTTTTCTTTGCATGGCGTTGATTGGGTGTCCTGTTGTTGTAATAACAACATTTGGACCTAAATACACATCGTTGCCTATTTCTACATCTGTTCTATCTAAAATACAACAGTTATAATTAGCATAAAAATTTTTTCCGATTGATATATTTTTTCCACACGATACACGAAAAGAATTTTGTATTGCCAAAGGATTTCCATCTATCTTTCCTATAAGCCATTTAATTAATATGTTTCTCATCGGTATATTCCATATTGGCGTTTTATTGAGAATATGTATGAGGAACTCCGCCTTTAACATAGTGAAAAAATAGCTTTTATCCGTAGGAAGAAAATAGCCTTGTCCTCGTATTTTTTCTAAAATTTCTCTTTTCATACTTTAAATCCTTTTGTTAAATAAAAACGCATTGTTGAGTTTGGGCTGAATAATGTTGAGATGTTCAAAGGCTTGTGAATATGTAACCTCGTTTTTATCTATGAACTGCGAACTATTTTCAATTTCAAAATCGTAAAACGGCAGCATAGAATTAACAAGTTCGTTCATTTCATTTTCCCAATAATCTTTTGCGTTGCCTATTTCCGCTCTGCTGATTTTGGAGTGTTCCTCCATTAATTCATATTTTGCCGTAGCCATAAGGTCACGCAATGTATCAAGTCCCTCTTGCTTTTCGTATTCGCAAATATCAAAAGGCTCGCAAACTCTTGAATAGATATGGTCGTCCTCTTGAATAATAGCCATTGGAACTACAAGTGCATTTACTTCTTTTGCAAGATAGTAAATACCGGGGAACAGTTTTTGAACGACTAAGTTTTCAGTTTTATTCAGTGTTCCTTCCGGATACATCAATATGTCTGCACCCATATCAATAGCATATTTCATTTTTGGTATCGTTGCACTACGGCTGTCCTTGTCCTTTCTGTCAACGAGAATTACACCGTTAAGCCAAAGGGCGGGACCGTCAAGTGTACCGAAGAAATCAGGCAGCGAAGCAAACAGCAGATAGGTGTGTCTGTTCGCAGAAGCCAAGCCCATAGCAATATCGTCTTTTACTTGATGAGTACAGGAAAAAATCAGCGGTCTATCCGTGGGCAAACCATCTCTTTTATCAATATGATAGGTGTTCTTTGATGTTGCCGGCGCAAGCACATTGCGAACAGGCGGACTAATAAACTTTCTGAATTTATATCCGCTTTTGCTCATGACCTTTTCAGGTTCATTTCTTAATAGATATTCTAAAAATTTGTTTTTCATACTTTTTCAATTTCATATTTAATCTTGCCGACGTTGAATTTAATAATGCACGCAATTTTGTTGATGTGCTTTTCTAAGTCCGCTATGATTTCATCATTGCTTTTGTCAGATTTGATTTTCACTTTCAGATAAAACTCATATTCACTTGTGTTGTGTGCTTCAATATCAGCGGAAACAACGCCGTCAAACATATTTGCCGTATCCTCGATTTTAAGGGCGGTTATATTGTTTTTGTTGTTCTTTGTCAGCGGAATTGCCTGACGGATTTTATAATGCGTCGGGCGGTGGAATTCCTGCACATTTTCATTAACAAGTTGTTTGATTTCATTAAGCGTTTTTTCGGTATCGCTGTAATCGTTTAGTACAATGTGAGCCGACGGCGTTTCGCCCTCCTCCTTGCTGTAACGGGGAACAACCATACATGATTTTACATTATCATGTTTCATAACAGCGTCAACAATTTCCTGTGGGGAGAATGTAAATGATTTTCTGGTAATTACATTTTTAATTCTGCCGTGATAGTAGAAAAAACCATCCTCATCAACGCTGATGTAATCGCCCATATGTACATAGATTTTCCCGTCAGGGTGCTTGACGAAAACCTTGTCCGTTTCTTCTTTGCTATTGCCCGCATAGCCTTTGGTAACTCCAGAACCAGTAAGGCATAGTTCGCCGACTGTATTAGGTTCAATGATTGCATTGAACGTGTTGGGTTCGATAATAACATATTCAGAATCCCCACAAAGTTTACCTAAAGAACCAACCTTATATTCTCCTTTTCTATTTAAGATATCAAATGCCGAAAACTCGCTAGCACCATATCCTTGAAAAGGCGGTACGTTGCTTCCGTTATCATAAAAGAAATGAGTTGCCATTTCTTCTACATCATCAAAGCCATCTCCGCCGATTACAAAATGTTCCGTCTTGCTCAAATCGATTTTTCTTTTTATCAATTCTCTAATATGAGATGGTGTTGTAAATGCATATTCCGCTTTGTATTGAAAAACCAAATCATAAAAGTTTTTTGGTTCCATTTCCGGAATTACAACTATACATACATTACTACACAATACAATGTGTGTTGATGTTTTTCCATATTCAACAAATTGAGGAATGGTTTGTATACACTTTTTTTGAGAACTAAAAATAATGTTATCTTTAAAAGTGTTAAAAGGTATTGAATTGTCATTTTCGTTGCTAATTTCGATTGCTTTCGGTACACTTGACGTACCGCTGGAGTGAACGAACGAGCAAGTGTCATTCGGCGTGTAAAGGTTTTCCTTAACCTCTTTTATTGCATTTCCGTTTTTAATAAAGTCTACCCACTTGATTTCGTTGGGGATTTCAACCCGTTCAACGGGCTTTTTCTTTGCTGCAATTTTTTTGAAAAGAGGCGGAAATGATTCAATGACGCTTGAAGAAATGATTTTAATGTCAGTTCCCTCAAGCGCTTTTTTCATATTTCTTTTAATATCAGGCTCGTCAAGTACGAAAACGAATTTTGAGTCTAATTCGTCAATGAAGTACTTCATTTCGTCAGCCGTGATATTCGGGTATATATAATTAGGGATTGCGCCTATTTTTGAAAGTGCGTAATCCATATAGAAAATCTCGGGTGTGTTGGTATGGCAAACCGTTACAATATCGCCTTTTTTAATGCCGTACGCTAACAAGCCCTTTGCGGTTTTATCAATCATTTTGATAAACTTTTTGTATGAGATTTTTACGTCTGGATAATCGCGGTCAAAGAATTCGTCCGTCGGCTTTTCCTCGCCGCGAGGAACGGGAATGGTGTAGATAATCGCTGTTCCCTCAGGCTTGACATTATCCATAAAATAACGGTATTTGGTTTTGTTGATGTTTAACTTTGGGTTTTCCATATCTTTCTCCTTGACCTTTCCACCTCATCCGTCAGCTTCGCTGCCACCTTCCCCTCAAGGGGAAGGCAATAAGGTTATATAATAAAAAAGTGCGCAGCCGTAGCTACGCACCAAAAACACATAGCTCAACTGTCGCCAAACAAAGTAAATCACATAAGCATGAATGCACGTGAAATAAGAGCATGTGTTTTTTGCATATAAAAACACGTGCTTTCACACTTAAATAATATTTACTTTGTTTGGCGTTTTTATTCTATCATTTATCCATTTGATAGTCAAGGAATATGTCACAGACTTTAGCGAGCATCGGATTTGTATGGACAAATCCTGATAAAAGAAAACAGACCGAAAGAGAATAATTCTCAATCAGTCTGTAAAACTTCTTTATGACGGGCGCCCCATTCTCCCGTTTATTTTTATTCCGTTACTTCCAAACCGGTGAGGAAGGAAATATTGTGCGTGACGGCGTAGCCGTCTGTGTTGCCGTTCACAATTTCGTTAAAGCCCTTGAGCAGCGCCAGCGCGTCCGCCTTGGACTGCTCAAACAGTTCCTCAAAGCTGGCGTTAAACGTCTCGTGGCTGTAAGGTGACGTCCACTCTCTTTTTTCCTCGTTGGCATACTTAGCGGCAAGTGCCAGATCCGTCGGCTTAATGGAGGCGGACAGCTTGAAATACTTGATGACCGGCGCGAGCGGACGTTCAATCGCGTGGGCAAGCTTCGTCGCCTTGCCGTTTTTATCGGACAGGGTTGCCTGCAGGCTTGCCGTATCGGTGATTGCCTTGATAATCTCTTTTTGCGGCACGTCCTGCCCAAAGCAGCGAAGCAGCACAAAGTGCATCAGGCGGGCAATTTCTTTGAGTTCCGACTCCTTATCCGTAAACGTCTCCTCCGGGCAGAACAGCGACGGCGGATAGGCGTTTTTCTGTTTGTTCAGCAGATAGGTATCCACCGCGTGCTCAATCGTATTATGCGCGGCAAGCGGATGGATTTTTTTATTCTCCCGCGTCATTTCGTCCTGCAGAGCATAGACGTAGGGATGGCAGTTTCGATCCAGCGCATAGTGCAGGATAAAGCCGTAGATATAGGACAGCGCCACCTCTTTCACTTCGCCGGAATTCAGATAATCGGCGAATGCGTCAAACAAATCTCCTGCCTTGCAGCGGTGGATTTTGGACGCCGTGCCGAACAGCGATTTATAAATGGTAAACGGCGGCCACAGCCGATGGAAAATAAAGATATCCGGCCCCTGCGTACCGACGCCGGCAACCTTGAAATTCAGCGGGAAATCAAGCTCCCTCTCCATCGTTTCCTTCATTTCTTCCAAAAATAAATAATGCGTTGCAAATGCGGGCATACTTATCACCTCTCCCCCATTTAACACCAACAAAGCACAAAAGTCAAAGCCCTTTGGCATAACTTAATTTAATGTTTATATTTACCCGGCGGCGCATATATATTAGTAATTAATATAAGGGATGATGAAGATTAAGCATATCAGACACCAGGCGTCCTTTTTCGCCGTTATATTTGCTATTATGATTTCGCTTGCTGTGGGCTGTGCGGCGCTCATACAAAGCGACGACGGCGCACGCCTCCGCCCGAAGCCGAGCTATACCGTTATCAACAAGTGGTACAACGAGCAGGGCAAAGAAATGGAGTTAAACAAATCAGAAATGACGCGGGAAACGGCGGTGCATCTCACCTTTGACACAGCGCCGCCGCCCGACAGCGTTATCATTCTTCCTGCCGAGCATCTCGGCATTAAGGCATACACTGCCGGCAAAATGCTGTATAAAAGCGCGCCGTCCATCGGCAGACTGTACCATCTGATACCGCTTGACAGCATTGGCGCAGGCGGCACAGTGTATCTGCATCTGGTACCGTATGAAAAACTGACGGGCAGCGTCTGCTGCACGGTTAAGCTCTCCACGCCCAACGACTGGCTGCTGACGCTGCTATATGAGAAGCGGACTTCTGTTTATCTGCTCACAGGGCTGGCAACGACAATGCTCGTCATCGTGATTTACCTGCTGCTACGGCACGAAAAAAAGCAGTACCGCCTGCTGTACCTGCTCGGCGCACTGCTGCTGTTATTCTTTGGTGTTTTCGCGGACAGCGGATTGCTGCAATGCCTGCTCGGCAGCGCCGTGCTGATCGGCGCCAACTCGTCCTCGCTGTTTTTCACGACGGCGCCTTTGCCGATCTTCACGCCTCTGAACAGCACACAGTTTTCCACGGTGCCTTCGATGACAC
>CALGGQ010000310.1 GCA_937915775.1 uncultured Clostridia bacterium
CTCGCACATCTGACGGTAGATGCGCTCGGTGTTGCCGCCGCCGACCATCACCAGCTCGTAGCCGGCCTTGCGTAGCGCCTCTACCGCCTTCAGGTTGCGCCAGGGGACAGGAGTCTTGTGCTGGCTCAGGGTGCCGTCGAGATCCATTGCGACGACCTTCTTGCGCCTGCCCGCAAGCATCTCAGCGAGAAGATGGGGGTAGTCGCTCGTCACGCGATTGGCGCCGAGCGCCTTCGCCTTCATCAGCGCAAATAACCCAATCGGCCCTGCGCCCATAATGAGCAGATTGTCGCCCGCATTAATCTTGGCACGGGAGAGCGCGTGCGCGCTGATGGAAAACGGCTCAATCAGCGCAAGCTCCTTTGCCGAAAGCCCCTTGCCGTCTATCAGCCGCTCCACCGGCATCGTGATGTATTCCTGAAAACCGCCGTCGCGCTGCACGCCCATCGTCCGGTTGTCGTGGCAGGCGTTCACCAGCCCGCGCTGACAGGCGTAGCATTCGCCGCAGTTAAAATACGGGTTGCAGGTGATGATGTCGCCCGCTTTGAAGCCCTTATCGTTTTCCGGCACGGACACAATCTGCGCCGAAAATTCGTGGCCGGGAATGCGCGGATAGGTTGTAAACGGCTGATTGCCGGTGTAGGAGGCTACGTCCGCTCCGCAGATGCCGCCGTACAGCACGCGCAGCAGCGCTTCGTTTTCCCGTGGCTGCGGCGCTTCCTTTTCAATGATATTAATTTCAAACGGCTGGGTAATCTGTATTGCTTTCATTATTTTTCTCCGTCAATATAAGGTTCATTCCAGATGACCGCGGTTTTGAGCGGCGCACCCTTGCTATAGATGCGGTTGAGATAGGCGTCCATCGGGTCGGCGATGAATTCCTCTTTATCAATCAGCTCTACCAGCTCGTCAAAGCGGCTGGTGCAGAGCAGGGCAATCGCTTCCTCCATATGCTTCTGCGTGAAGTTGATGGAGGATAAAATCACATGGTTTTTAAAGCCGAAGGGCATCGTGTCAAACTGTACGACGGGACCGAGCGAAAAGCTGTCGTATATGCCGTTGCAGCCGAGCACGCCCTCTTGAAAGGCGATACGGTGCTCCGCCTCATTGCCGCTCGTGCCCACAAAGACCGAAGCCGTGCCGCCGAAATAAGCGCAAATGCGCTCGGCGATTTGAGCTTCTGTCAGATCAAAGGCGCAGAGATAGTCCGCCCTTAACACTTCCTTTGCAAAGCGCACCTTTTTTGCATTTGCATCGCTTCTCGCTACAAAGAGAATGTTGGCGTCCGGGTGCTTTCGGCGAATCTGGTCGCCGATAAAAAGTCCCGTAGTGCCGAGCCCGTAAATGACGGTGTTTTTAAACACCTCGTTTTTGGCACGGTCGCGCGCCGTTTGCTCGGTGCATTTGTCGCGTGCCATAATGGGACGGAAAAGCTGCGCCTCGCCGATATCCGTCATCCGCTCGTGCTGGAAGATGGCGCACGCGTACGGGTCGGAAAACACCAGCCGCTTTGCCACCGAGAGCGGCAGCTTGGGGAGCGTTTCATATTCTTTTGGCAGGTGCAGCAGCATATCGGGGTTAAAGTAGCCGCGCTCGCAGAACAGCCCGTCCGCACCGTCGCAGCCGTATTCAAAATACGTTTCATCCTCCGTAAAGCGCGTGGGGTCAAAACTGTTTCCGCCGCGGATGAGCACAATCGCAAAGCGCTGCTCGGAGGGTACATAAACGATGCCCTCGTGCCCGTTAATCAGCCGCGTTTCGCCCTGCGGGAACTTGGCGTCGAGCGCGCCGCGGCCGCCCATTTTCATCAGCTCAAAATCCGTGCCGCAAAAGCCGCAGAAAACGGGAATTGCCTCAATGCCTTCCTTGGCTTCCTCACCTTTCAGCCGCTGCCGCTTCGGGTTAATTAAATTCACTTCGCCGTAACGCAGCGGGCGAAGTGCGTCGTTCACAAAATAAGTGCCGTAAGTATTCATGGTTTCACCCCTTTTTCTATGGATATTGTAGCATATAATTTTTCTGATTACAATAGGTTGCCACACGCCGATTTTTATGGTAAAATACGAAAAAAACGGCGGTGATACGATGAAAAATATTCGGCTCAGAGGGGCGCATAATATCCGTGACCTCGGCGGTCTGCCTGTTAAGGGCGGCACCGTCAGAAGCGGTATGCTCCTTCGCGGCGACCACTTAAACGGCGTCAAGGACGGCGATATCAAAACGCTCGTGGAGCGCTGCCGGCTGAAAACGGTTATTGACCTGCGGATTATGCAGGAGAAACTGGAGCTGCCGAACGCCAACATCAGCGGCGTGCATTTTGAGGAAATGCCGATTTTTGACGACTCACTGCCCGGCATGAGCCACGAATCGAAGCAGGATATTGACAATATTCCCGACCTGCGCGATATTTACCGTCATGTGATGGAAAGTGAGGAGTGCCTGAAAAATCTTGCCGCTGTGGTGCGCCGCATTGTGACGGCAGCGGACGATGATTTTGCCATTTTCTACCATTGCACCGAGGGCAAGGACAGAACGGGCATCGTGACGGCAATGCTGCTGATGCTGCTCGGTGCCGAGCGGCAGACGATTTACGAGGACTATCTTTTTACCAATACGGTGAATAAAAAGAAGGCGGTCGGTTACTTCCTGCTGGTGCGTATTTTTAAGCACAATCCTGCGGCAGCAAAGAAGGTGTATAACGTCTTTCTCGCGAGAAAGGAATACCTTGACGAAGTCTTTAAGGTGGTGGATGGCAGGGGAGAAGCGGCTTTCATCCGCGACGTCCTGCGGCTGAGCGAAGCAGAGATTGAAGCCTTTAGAAAAA
>CALGGQ010000311.1 GCA_937915775.1 uncultured Clostridia bacterium
AAATGCCTGATGCCCCACCCGGGACAGCGATGTGCTGAGCTCTGCCGAAGCGTTCTCTTCAGGGCATCCTGAATCGTTCGTCCATAATAAACATTTACATAAGGCTCTGAACACATTTTAAAGAAAGGACAAATCTATGGAGCGGTATTATCAACCGGAGATCGAAACTGCCTCCCGGGAACAGATCACCCAGTGGCAGAATGAACGCCTGGTCAAACAGGTGAAACACGTGTGGGACAATGTCCCCTATTATCGCAAGAAGATGGAAGCTGCTGGGGTCACCCCGGAGGATATCAAGAGCGTCGAAGACCTGCATAAGCTCCCCTTCCTTTCCAAGGCGGACTTGAGAGAAGCATACCCCTATGGTCTGCTTGCGACGCCTTTAAAGAACTGCGTGCGCATCCAGTCCACCTCCGGCACGACGGGCAAGCGCGTGGTTGCATTCTATACGCAGGAGGATATTGACCTGTGGGAGGAATGCTGCGCCAGAGCGATTGTGGCAGCAGGCGGCACGAATGAGGATGTCTGCCAGGTGTGCTACGGCTATGGCTTATTCACCGGTGGTCCCGGTCTGAACGGCGGCTCGCATAAGGTCGGCTGTATGACGCTGCCGATGTCCTCGGGTAACACCGACCGTCAGATTCAGTTTATGATGGATTTGGATGCCACGATTCTCTGCTGCACCCCGTCCTATGCCGCCTATATCGGCGAATCCCTTGCGGAAAAAGGCTATAAGCCTGAGGATAACAAGCTGAAGGCGGGCATTTTCGGCGCGGAGCCGTGGACAGAGGAAATGCGTCAGGAAATTGAAAAGAGCCTCGGCATCAAGGCGTATGATATCTACGGCTTAACCGAAACCTCCGGTCCCGGCGTTTCCTTTGAATGTGAGGAGCAGACCGGTATGCATATCAATGAGGACCATTTCTATGCAGAAATCATTGACCCGGAAACCGGCGAGGTACTGCCGGACGGTACCAAGGGCGAGCTTGTTTTCACCTCGCTGGATAAAAAGGGCTTCCCGCTGCTTCGTTACAGAACGAAGGATATCTGCATTCTCTCGCGTAAAAAATGCTCCTGCGGCAGAACGCACGTCAAGATGACGAAGCCGCTCGGCAGAAGCGACGATATGATGATTATCCGCGGCGTCAACGTCTTCCCGAGCCAGATTGAAACCGTGCTGCTCAAGGAGGGCTACCCGCCCAACTATCAGATTGTGGTTGACCGTGTGAAGAATACGGACACCTTTGATATCTATGTGGAATGTACGCCGGAGCGCTTCTCCGATAAGGTATCCGAGATGCAGGCAAGCGAGAAGGAGCTGGCGATGGCGATGCGCGCCATGCTCGGCATCAACCCGAAAATTCATCTGGTGGCGCCGAAAACCATCGAGCGCAGCGAGGGTAAGGCGGTCCGCGTGATTGATAAGAGAAAGCTTCATTAAGGAGGATTCACCATGGCTATTACACAATTATCTGCATTTCTGGAAAATACGCCGGGCACGCTCTGTGACGCTGTTAACGCCATCACGGCGGCAGGCGTGAATATCCGTGCGCTCAGCGTAGCGGATACGAAGGATTTCGGTATTCTGAGAGTCATTGTTTCCGATACGGAAAAGACCAAGGAGGCGTTGAGCCTTGAAACCATTATTCAGGAAACCGCGGTTATCGCTGTCAAGATGAACGACCAGGCGGGCGCGCTCAGCAACGTGCTGCAAATCCTCAAAGCGGCTGACATTAACGTTGAATACGTCTATGCCTTTACCGGTGCGGTGCAGGGCAATGCCTACGTTGTGCTGCGCGTGGACGATGTTGTGCAGGCGGAGCAGACATTGAATGCTAACGGCATTCAGACGCTGAATAATGAGGATATCAACGAATTCTTAAAATAACTCCGGAATAGGAAAAGGGCTGTTTCACTTTGTGAAACAGCCCTTATTTTTACGGTATGTTATATACTGCTTGTGCATTGGCGCCGAGGATGTTTTCACCGTCAATGCCGAGCGTGCGCAGGTGTTCCAGCGTTCGCTTCTGGTGTCCCCACGGGGAGTCGGTGGCAAACAGGATTTTATCCTCACCGTGCTTTTTGACAATGCGCAAAAACTGCGCGTCGCTGAGCATTTTGGTGTCCTCCGGCGGAACGGTTATCCCGTCCGGCGGTTCATAATTGCCAAGCACAAAGGCGGTGTCCATATACACGTTTTCACCGGCGAGCGTGGTTTCCACCGCGTCCCAGTCCTTCCAGGAACCGAGGTGCGCCAGCACAAATTTCGGCGGTGCAATCTCTTTGAGTACCGTGCAGATGTGGTCAACCGAGGAAAAATTATGGTGCATAATGCCGATATCCCACCCGGCGTGAATCACAACCGCCAGTTCCAGCTCCGCAGCCCGTTCAATAATCCGCAGAAAGCGGATATCATCCAAATCAACGTTCTGATAAGCGGGGTGGAGCTTAATGCCGGTGATGCCTGCCGCCTTGATGCGCGCCAGCTCCTCGCGGTAGCTTTCATAATCGGGGTGCATTCCGCCGAGGGAGAAGATACCTGTTTCGTGAAAACTGGTGTTCTTTTCAATGGCTAAACTGTTGAGCTTTTCCACCTGCGCCGGCGAGGTCATCACCGGCAGCAGTACCGAGCAGTCAATGCCTGCCTCTTTCATAGAAACCTGCAGCGCTGCGTCGGTTGCCTCGGTGTAAGCGCGGGATTTCGCCTTATCCTGCAGCTGCGCGATGACTTTTGCCGCAATCTTTTCGGGGAAGGTGTGCGTGTGTGCGTCAATAATCATATTTTGTCCTCTTGCTTGATTATTCGCCGAGGTTTTCTTTTGCCGCAACCTCGGTCTTCTTATTATAGCACGCAAACGTTTCCTCAACAAGCGCCTGATTCGGCTTGGGTGTCAGCAGGCTGACGATGGGAACAAGCACCAGACCAGCGACCATCGCAAACGCACCGCAGTTAATCGGGGACTGCAGAATGGTCGGGAAGGAGCCGCGGAAAAACAGATTCAGCGTCATGATGCCGGCACCGAAAATGAAGGATACCCAGCAAGCCGCCTTGGTGGTTTTCTTCCAGTAGAGGGAATACATAAACGGAGCAAGGAATGCACCGGCGAGCGCACCCCAGGATACGCCCATCAGCTGTGCAATAAAGTTGACCTGCGTATTGTACTGGAACAGCGCAATCACTGCCGAAACCGCAATGAAGAATACGACAAGGATACGCATCGAAAGCACCTGCTTTTTCTCGCTCATATTCTTGATGACGTTGTCTTTCAGCAGGTCAAGCGTGAGCGTAGAGGAGGAAGCGAGTACCAGTGAGGACAGGGTGGACATCGAGGCGGAAAGCACCAGGATAACAACCAGTCCGATTAAGAGAGGGGAAAGATCACTGAGCATGGTCGGGATGATGGAGTCAAAGCCGTTTTTCAGCGTAACGCCGTCCTCGAGCATTTCAATTTTATCGGAGAACAGTCTGCCGAAGCCGCCGAGGAAGTAGCAGCCGCCGGCCACGACGAACGCGAAGAGGGTGGAGATGACGGTGCCTTTCTTGATGGAGCCCTCGTTCTTGATGGCGTAGAACTTCTGCACCATCTGCGGCAGGCCCCACGTGCCGAGCGAGGTGAGGATCACCACGAAGAGCAGGTTGAGCGGCTCCGGGCCGAGGAACGAGGTGAAGATGCCCGGTGTGTCGGAAACGCTCTCGTCCACAATGTTGGCAAGTCCGTCAAGTGAGCCGATAAAGCCGCCGTTGATTTTCAGCACGGCTGCGATAACGACTACGATGCCGAACAGCATAATAATACCCTGAATGAAATCGTTGATGGCCGTTGCCATATAGCCGCCTGCGATGACGTAAATCGCCGTCAGCACGCTCATAATGACGATACAGACGGAATAATCAATGTTAAACGCCATACCGAACAGACGGGAAAGTCCGTTATAAAGAGAGGCGGTGTAGGGAATCAGGAAGATAAAAACAATCACGGAGGAGGCGATTTTCAGCCCCTTGCTCTGATAACGCTCACCGAAGAACTGCGGCATTGTTGCCGAATCAAGGTGCTGCGTCATGATACGGGTGCGTCTGCCGAGTACCACCCAAGCAAGCAGCGAGCCGATGACCGCGTTGCCGATACCGATCCAAGTGGAGGCGATACCGAATTTCCAGCCGAACTGACCGGCATAACCGACGAAGATAACGGCGGAAAAATACGACGTGCCGTAGGCAAACGCCGTCAGCCACGGACCGACTGAGCGGCCGCCGAGCACGAAGCCCTTTACGTCGGTGGTGTGGCGCTTAGCATAGAAGCCGACGCCGACCATCACGGCCAGCACCACCAGAGCCACGATCCAGCCGACCGCTTTTCTGCTCAGCCGGAACTTTTTCTGAAGCGCTTCCCGCTGCCCGCGGCGGTTGGTGTAGAGCAGATCGGACGCTGGAGCCTCCCGGCCCATCAGCGTCCCGACTTCTTCATTGATTTCGCGCAGGAAATCCCTGTCTTGCTCGTTCATATGT
>CALGGQ010000312.1 GCA_937915775.1 uncultured Clostridia bacterium
CACTGTCAAGTCGAGAGTGCTAATTTTGCCGTTAACAAACTGTGAACCTTTTGCAGAGGTTGATTCAAAGGGTACCGGAGAGATGAACAGGTTTATGCATCTGAACCTTTGCCTTTCAGCGCCTTGAACCCGTGCCGGCTACTTTCTGTTTCCCTGTCGGCAAGTCCATGGCATGATGCCGCGTAATACAAGTGAACGCTGCAAGTTGTAAATTGTGCACAAATCGTTTTTGGGACAATGGACGAACGGGAGAGCCTGTGATAGTATTTTTCTGTAAACGGGGGCGATCCGGATGACTGTCCCGGAGGCAAAACGCGGAGCAAATGCCAAACGGAACAAAGAGAACACGATCATGGCCGGCGCACAGATCAAGAAGCAAGAAGCCCGACGCTTCAAAGCAGCATCCTGCCGGGCGTCTTCTTCGGGACACAGTTTCATGTCCATTAAACACAGAATCACGGGAGGTTACGGAAATGGCCATCAGGATAAACGGCATCAACCACTACGCCATCAGCGTGGCGGATATGGAGGCAAGCATCGCCTGGTACCAGCGGGTGTTCGGATTCACCGTGCTGGACTAAGATTGGTTTCCGGCCATTCGGGATTGGTATACAAGTATTCATAGCTATTGGTTGTATCCCACGGGTTACCGCAGGTGGTACCGAACCAGTAGTTATATAAAAGCTCTACGTCGTTAGTGCTTTCGTACAGGTTCTGCGGCGCTACTGTAAACAATAAGTTTAAAAGGTTGTACTCACCGGCGCCTTGGAACGCTGAAATAATTGGAATTTTCGGCGTCGTTTCACCGTCGTAAAGAATAACCGTGTTGGGATAATATATTCTAACTCGGTTATAATAGTGACCTTTTACCACACCGTAATAGTAGTCAAACGCCGTATCCACCGCCTGATCCCAACTGGCGGTCGCACCGTCGGAATAAATTACGTTGTCATAGTCGTTAATGGTCTTATCCGTATCATTGTAGCCCATCGCCTCGGTTTTTTCACTGCCCTTAAGGGGCTGATTGACGCCGGTACCGATTTTAACGGGATGCGTCGCTTCATAGTCTGCGTCAATCTTCGCCTGCTCAAACTTCACCATGCTGTTCATCGCATTGGTAAGCTCCGTATTCACGGCAGCCATTTCCGCCGCGGAGCCGTTGGTACGCAGGTCAACCGCTCTGACGTAAATTTCGTAAGCATCACCCATTCCGGTGTAAATCGCATTCATACCGTTTTCCGCAATGTCGGTAACGTATCCTTCAAATCTTGCAATCGTCGCATCCAGGTCAGAGCCGGCATCCGCCAACACGCTGAAGGACATGAACGGCATCATTGAAAAAGCCAGAATTACCGCTAAAAGAATGGATAATAATCTTTTGCTTAATCTTTTCATTCAAATACCTCCTTGAACACTCATATATTTGCTTTGAAATTTCTGACCTTTCCAAAACAAATAAACTAACTAATTCAGAACTATTATATATAAATAATAGACTTAAGTCAATAGATATTATGAAGTAATTATTTACAAAACATTAACATTTTCTTTTACCATATTCATACATTCTGTCAAAAAACGGAAGGCGCTCGCCTTTCGTTTCATTCGTCGTTATGTCAAACCGTTTTGGTATATTTCTGTCATACCTTCTCTGACATTGCCTTTCAGCAAGTTCAGTTGCAGAATTTCACGACTTTTCAGATAATCCTCCGTCATAAAATCCCCTGCAATGATATTAGCGCTTTTCAAATAAAACGGATTGGCCTTAATACCGTTGATGATTTTGCTGAAATACGGGCGCAGGGATTCATCGAGTTTCTTCGGATTGGTCAGTCCGATTTCCGTGAAAGGATACGGCGTTTGCTGTGTCTGGAACCAATAGAGCCCGTCCGTCTGATAATCATCAAAAAAACGCAGCGTTGTATCAGCAAAATGCGCTGCTTTAGCGCAGTTCACTTCCTTTTTCCACGGCAGAATGCAGGCGCAGTCGCGGCTGTATGCGTATTCCTCCTTGTCGTTAATCAGAATGTAGCGCTTCCCTGCCCTTCGGATGTCGCCGAGTGTGACATCTTTGATATGTTCAAAATCTGTGAATGCGTATTTTTCCGGCTCGATGTACTGCCTGAGCAGCGCATCGACCTGATGCTTATCCGCCTTGTAGGTCAGCGTAACCGGTCCGAATTTTTGCGGATAATATTCTCGGATATCCAGCAACAGAATTTCCGTCGGATACTGCATCAGCATCGCCCGTATATCCTTGAGGGCGTTTTCAAACAAATCACCCTTGGTGATACCGTGCGCCAGCACCAGCTCGCCTTTTTTTGTTGTATTCAGACGCAGGCAAAAGTGACGCATACCAAAGCGAAACTGCGTCAGAAGATTGTCTTTTTGACATTCTGCCATCTTTTTCATTCCGTAGCTGCCGGCGTTATGCGCGCCGGGAATGACCAACTCCGTCAGTTTCACCTCATCCTTGATACAGCTCATCCAAGTCTCGTAAATCATTCCGAACACCTCCGTGATGAATTGATTATACCATTATCCGCAGCGTAATGCAAAATAAAAAAAGCCGTCGCCTGACGACGACGGCAAATCATTTGGCTTATTTTACAATCTCAGCATCCGGTGCGTTCTTCTTAACACTCTCAATGCCGTTCATACAGCCGGCTTTTGCTTTGTAGCCCTCAGAAGTAGCAATTACCTGACCGTTCTTCGCCTTCAGTCTGAATCTGAATTCTCCAGCCTTGTCAAGGTAAACCTCAATTTTAGGATGCTTCAGCTCTTCATAGCCTTCAACAGTCTGGTCCTCAACCGCTGCTGCCGCATTTTCCTTAACGCTGGCAATACCGTTTAAGCAAGCTGCTTCCGTAGTATATACCTGAGAAGTAGCAATTACTTCGCCGTTGCCTGCCTTAAGGTCAAACTTAATGCCTGTGTTAGTCTCTTTTACAACAAACTTTCCCATATTCAACATCCTTTCAAATAATATTATTAAGCGACTTCGCTCAACATTATTTTACCACCCTCGTCATTTGATGTCAATGAAAGAAACAAGAATTAAAGGCTATAAAAGTGCATAATTGAAGTTTCATACAATTTCTGCTTGACAAATCTTTTTTTTCTGCTATAATGATAGAGCACTTGAGAGAAGTGTTATGATGAATATCGCGGGGTAGAGCAGTTGGTAGCTCGTCGGGCTCATAACCCGGAGGTCGTAGGTTCGAGTCCTACTCCCGCAACCACAGCGATAGAGCCAAATTTTTATGTTTGGCTCTATTCTTTTTTGCCGTTTGTCTACCATTATGTCTACCACTTTCAGACTTTTAGCGAATTAGCGAGGCTGTTTGCAATGTTCTCTTTTCGCTTAATATCAAGATGAAGGTAGATATTTGCCGTAGTTTGAATATCAGAATGACCAAGCCACTCTTGAATATCCTTTAAGGTGAAGCCTTGTTCATTCAGTAGGCTACCGCAGCTATGGCGCAAACCGTGAAATGCGATATGCTTAAAACCAAACTTTTTTAAGTCATTACTGAAACGGCTTGTAATATAATCAGGGTTATAAGGTTTACCATTTTCCCACTTGAATATATAGTCATTTTGAATATACATTTTCCCGAATAGCTTTTTGTTATGCTTTTCCTCGTTATGGAGCTTAACAAGCAGATTGGTAATATCCTCTGTCAGAGGAAAACTGCGTAGACTTGACCTTGTTTTGGTTTTGTCTTTTTCTATGACTTCGTTAGCTCTTGTCCTTGTATGCTTAATAATCAGCTTTTTGCCTTTAAGGTCAACACTTTCCCATTTTAATCCCAAAACCTCACTACGGCGTAAACCATAAACCGCTGTAAGATAATAGAGCGGATATAAGCGCTCATTTTTCACGGCTTGTAGAAATGCTTGTGTTTCTTCAAGTGTAAAGAATTCATAAACATTTCTTTCAAGCTTAGGAAGTGTTAAGCTTTTACAAGGATTCTCTGCAATGTAGTTATTCAAGACAGCCAATTCAAGCGTTTGGTGTATGATGTTCTTATGATGTCTTAAGCTTTTAGCAGAAAGACCGCCACCTGTTTTTAGGTTGCCGCTTTCGTGTTTTTGGTTAAAATAGTTTTGCAATATTTGACGTGTAACATCAACAAGCTTTGTTTTGTGATATTCAAAATATGGGATAATATGATTGTTAGCATCGTTTTCGTAGTGCTGATATGTAACCTTATCAACCTTGATTTTCGCTTCATTAAGCCATACCTTTACATAATCAGAAAACAATAGCTTTGTTGTAGCTACCTGCGGAGCATTTTCGTATTGAGCGATAATATCTCTTAATACCTTGTCACGCTCTTTTTTGCCGCTTTTTGCGGTTAATTCTGTTGGTATCCATTTTCTATG
>CALGGQ010000313.1 GCA_937915775.1 uncultured Clostridia bacterium
ATCTGGTATCTTCAGGAAATTACCGATGCCCTCGAAAGCTGTGACTTCGACGCCGATCAGATAGACAAGCTCTACGATGACGTCGAGGCTAACCATATCGACATCGTCGATGATTTCACAGTCGATGAGGATATCGACACCGCCCTCTATATCGCGTCAGACGATAACCTCGATATGACCGATGACCCCGTCAAGATCTACCTCAAAGAGATAGGCAGAGTACCCCTGCTTACCCCCGAGGAGGAAATAGAGCTTGCGCAGAGAATGGCTCAGGGCGATCCCTACGCTAAAAAGAGATTGTCGGAAGCTAACCTCAGACTTGTCGTAAGTATAGCAAAGCGCTATGTCGGCAGAGGTATGCAGTTCCTCGATTTGATTCAGGAGGGCAACCTCGGTCTGATTAAAGCGGTTGACAAGTTCGATTATAATAAGGGCTTTAAGTTTTCCACCTATGCTACCTGGTGGATTCGTCAGGCAATCACAAGAGCGATTGCCGACCAGGCAAGAACCATTCGTATCCCCGTTCATATGGTGGAAACCATCAATAAGGTAAAGAAAGCAAAATCTCAGCTTCTCCATGTAAATGGCCATGAGCCGACAGCGGAGGAAATCTCCGAATACCTGGACATGTCGGTGGACAAAGTGCGTGAAATTCTGCGTGTAGCGCAGGATCCTGTATCTCTGGAAACACCTATCGGTGAAGAGGAGGATTCCCACCTTGGCGACTTCATTCCCGATGACGATGCACTGGCGCCTGCCGATGCTGCTTCTATCAGCCTACTCAAAGAACAGCTTGCGGAAGTGCTGAAAACCTTAACCCCGAGAGAGGAAAAGGTGCTTTCACTGCGTTTCGGCCTTGAGGACGGTAATCCGAAGACATTGGAAGAGGTTGGCAAGGAGTTTAACGTTACCCGTTAACGTATTCGCCAGATTGAGGCTAAGGCGCTGCGCAAGCTCCGCCACCCCAGCAGAAGCAGAAAGTTAAAGGATTTCTTGGATTAATGGAACAGAAAAAGCTTGACAGAATTAACGAGCTGGCACGCAAATCCAAAACGCCTGAGGGCTTAACACAGGCGGAAAAGGATGAGCAGCAGATTTTACGTCAGGAATATATCAATTCCTATAAAGCGAGTCTGATTGCGCAGCTGGAAAACACCTTTATCGTGGATGAAAAAGGGAATAAGAGAAAGTTAGGACGTAAGAATAACGATGTCTAAATTGATTATTATGGAGGGGCTGGACGGCTCCGGCAAGTCAACACAGACGGCACTGCTTGAAAAGTATTTTACAGACAGCGGTATTGCTTATCAGAAAATCAAATTGCCGGATTATGATTCACCGTCAAGTACGCTGGTGAAAATGTATCTCGGCGGTGAATTTGGCAAGAATGCAAGCGATGTGAATGCCTATGCAGCCGGTGCTTTTTATGCGGTTGACCGCTATGCTTCCTATCAGCTGAAATGGAAAGAGGCTTACGAAAACGGCGTGCTGATTTTGGCAGACCGTTACGCCACTTCTAATTCCATTTATCAAATGGAAAAAATTGACAAATCCGAATGGGACGCCTATCTTGAATGGAGCGCTGATTTTGAATATAACAAAATCGGGATTCCCAAGCCGGATTTAGTCATTTACCTTGATATGCCTGTCGAAATTTCGCAGCGCCTGATGACCTCGCGCTATCAGGGCGACGAAGGAAAAAAGGACGTGCATGAAGCCAATGTTGCTTTTCTGAAAAAATGCAGAGAATCGGCGCTCTTTGCCGCACAAAAACAGGGCTGGAAGGTTATCTCCTGTGCTGAGGGCGACGAGCCGCTGCCGATTGAAGTCATTCATCAAAAGGTGATTGACGCAGTAAATGAGGACTGATTATGCTTGATTTTAAAACACCGACGATTGCGGATAAGCCGTGGGTGGACGCCTGCATGAAGCACGCAAACAGTATGAACTGTGAGTACGTGTTCGGCAATGTTTTTATCTGGAAGGATATTTACAACGGAAAAATATGTCGGTTTGAGGATTTCTTTATCTGCCGTTGGGGCAGAGCGCCGAAATATACTTATTCCTTGCCGCTCGGCGAAGGAAACTTTACCAAGGCGATTGAAGCGATTATTCAGGATGCCAAGGAAAATGGCGCTGTGCCGCGTATTTACGGGATTACCTCCGGCTATCTTGTGATGCTGCAGGAGGCGTTTACCGGCAAATTTGATTATCATTATGATGACGGCTTCAGTGATTATATCTATTCCGTGGAAAAGATGGCGACGCTCGCCGGTAAGAAGTATCACGCCAAGCGCAATCACATTACGAATTTTAAAAAGCAGAATCCTGACTGGTCGTTTGAAATCATTACCCGCGACAACATTGATGAATGTATCGCACTCCACCGGGCGTGGCTGGAGGATCGTGATGACGAAAACGCTGAGGATTACGATGAAGAATTTGAAGCCGTGCTTGCTGCTTTTGAAAACTATGAGGTGCTCGGCTTTGTCGGCGGATTAATCCGTGTGAACGGTCAGGTGATTGCCTATACGATGGGCGAGCCGCAGCAAAACGGCAAATGCTTTGTCTCTCATTTTGAAAAGGCTCCGGCGGAAATGCAGGGCGCCTATGCTGTGATTAACCAGGAATTCACCAGGAATTGCCTGATGGGTTATGAATATGTCAACAGGGAAGAGGACTTAGGCTTAGAGGGCTTGCGCAAAGCAAAGCGCTCCTACCATCCCGAAATCCTGCTGGAGAAATGCGTGGCGGTGTACCGTGATTCATGAGTTAAAGGATATTAATGCTATCATTGCATTATGGCGGGCTGCTTTTCACGACAGCGAAGAGGAAATCCGTTTCTTTACGGAAAATGTAAGGGATGCAGTGTGTCTTGCTTATTACGCAGAGGATAAGGCGGTTTCTATGCTGTATCTTGTTGACTGCAAGGTGAACGGCAAGGATGGCGGTTATGTTTACGCTGCCTGTACCGATAAGGCGTATCAACGCCGCGGTATCATGGCTGAGCTGCTCGATTACTGTCAGGGGTTAAAGCCGTTTATCTGCCTGATACCTGCTGATGAGCATTTAGTGAAATACTATCAGAAGCTCGGATTTACTACTATACATAAAATAGATGAAATCGCTTTCAGCCAATCAAACGATATTCTGGAATATCTTTTTGACGGCTGCAGGCTTGCAACACCGATTTTACTATCAACGGAGGAAAAATAATGGTTTATGTTTTTTTAGCAGACGGATTTGAAATTATTGAAGCGCTTGCACCGGTAGATATGCTCACGCGCGCCGGTATTACGGTGAAAACCGTCGGCGTTACCGGTGAATTGGTAAAAGCCTCCTGCGGCGTTGTCGTCGCAGCGGATATGACGATTGCGGAATTTGATTTCTATGATGTGGAGGCTATTGTGCTTCCCGGCGGTATGCCAGGCACCTTGAATCTTGCGGGCAATACGGCAGTCCAGCAGGCGATTGATAACGCGAATAACATCGGCGTTCCAATTTGCGCAATCTGCGCCGCGCCGTCTATACTCGGCAACAAAGGATTGCTTGACGGTAAGGAAGCCACCTGCTTCCCGGGCTTTGAAAATACCTTGCAAGGCGCGACTTATTCAGAGGATTATGTGGTTACCGACGGCAACATCATTACGGCAAGAGGCGCCGGCGTCTGCATTGAATTCGGACTTGAAATTGTAAAAAAGCTGAAAGGCGACGAGGTTGCTGAGCAAATCCGTCAGTCCATTCAAAGCCTGTCATGACCAAACAGGAACTCAGAAACAGTGCCCGAGAGATCAGAAATAACATATCAGAGAAAGAAACTAAGGATAAGGCAATCCTGCGTAATTTGCTGACGCTTGATGCGTTTCAGACTGCCGATACAGTGCTGTGCTACGTTTCAAAGCCGGAGGAAATTGACACCGAGGATTTGATGGCATATTGCTTTTCGCATCAGAAGAGAGTTGCTGTTCCGCACTGTAATAATGACGGCTTAATGGAGTTTTACGCCATTCATTCTCTGAATGAACTAAGCGTTGGCAGCTTTGGTATCCGCGAGCCTGATACCGCAAAAGCAGAAGCACTGACGGATTATCAATCCTCGGTCGTGATTGTACCCGGGTTGTGCTTTTCACCGAATGGCTACCGCATCGGCTACGGCGGCGGTTACTATGATAAATTTTTAAAAAATAATGCTTTTATTTCCGTCGGTTTGTGCTATAATGATTTAATCATTGAGGAACTGCCGACAGAAGCATTTGACCAAGCGGTCAATATTCTTATAACAGAAAACCGGATTCTATTCTGTGATAACGGAGGGAAAAATGGATAATTTAGATTTCAAAAATAACGGCGAGAACAATAAGGACATCTATTTTTCAAACGGCGTTGAGCATGCTGCAAAAGCAGAGGATAAGACGATTGTAGTAAAGCCTGTCCGTTCTCAGCAGGGAACGCAGACGGCGGCTGCCGCACCGGCTACTGCACCAAAGAAGGTGAAAACTAAAGGCATCGGCGGTACTTATCTTTTCTTCTTAATCGTCATTGCTGCGTCTATGCTGATTTCCATCTATGCCATTTTGTGTATGAACGATATACTCGCAATTACCAAGAGCTCGTCCTCCGTCACGATTTCTCTCACACAGCAGATTGAGGACAGCGATGAAGCAATTGATTTGCTGGTGGATAACGACTTAATCCGCTGCAAGGAATTCTGCAAATTCTTTGTCAAGCTCAGAGATAAGTTTATTACCTCCTCGCATCTCGGCGGGCCATATGAAGCCGGTGTATATTACCTTAACGGTAAGATGGGGCTTGAGGGCATGCTGATGAATATGAAGGGTACAACCCAGTCTACGGAAACGGTGAAGCTGACTTTCCCTGAGGGCTATACCGTTCCTGATATTATCAACAAGCTGGCAGATAACGATGTGTGCGACAGAAACGCGCTGCTTTCCGTTATTCAGTCAACGAATTTCGATTTCAAGTTGACCTCAGGCTTGCAGGCACAGGAAAATATTCCGTACCGTCTGGAGGGCTTCCTCTTCCCGGATACCTATCAGTTCTATGTCGGGATGCAGGCGTCCAGCGCCATCAAAGATCG
>CALGGQ010000314.1 GCA_937915775.1 uncultured Clostridia bacterium
TATCTTAACACAGTATTTAGTATCAGTCAATAAAAAAATCACAAAATATAGTGATTTTGGTTGAAAAACAGAGGCGATTTTTATCTTTCGCAAGCCGGCAGAGGCAAAACGAAGGAAGCAAAGATATTACTCGTTTTGTTAGCGTTTATTGTTGTGTTCACCGCCGTCTTTTTTGTGTTTCTCTCCCATCGGTACGGCTCTGCCGCCGCCTTTTTCGGCAAGGGTGAAATTGAAATCACCGAGGCGGAGGACGAGGAGGATAAGGCGCTGCCGGCAATATCCGGGCGCGTGAATTATCTGATCGGTGAAACGGACGATGAGGAAACTGTGCTGCACTATCTCTACCTTTTGCAGGCGGATAAGGACAATTTATCCTATAAGGTGTGCGCGCTGCGCAGCGATATGCTGCTGGGCGAGGAAACCGTATCCGCTATTTTTGAGACGGGCGGCGGCGCGGCGCTGCAAAAGCAGCTGATGGAGTATTTCGGTTTTGATATTCAGTATTACGCCGTGTTCAAAAAAAGCTCCTTTGTGGAATTTGCGAATAAGCTCGGCACGATGGTCTATTCCTCCAATGAGGAAATCCGTTATTCCGCCGGCACGGAGGACGATAAATATGCCCTGCATATCAACGAGGGCGAGCAGAAAATCAGCGGCACGGAGCTGTCCAACTTAATTCGCTATTTCAGCGAGGAGCAGCGCCTTTCCGAAGAAAATGAGCTGATTTTAAACGCGCTGACGGCGCTGTTTAATGAGGAAAATTATCAAAAGGCGGACAGCTTATTCCGCCTGTTTGTGAAATCCGCTACTACGGATATTACCGTGCGCGATTTTGAAAACGGACGTGACGCGCTGCTCGTGTTCGGCAGCCGCTTTCAGGATATCACCAAATATTCGGTCACGGCGGAATATGAGGACAAGGCGCTGACCAAGGCGGCGCTTACCAATATTAAGGGCTATTTCAGTTAAAAGAGGTGACAGGCGATGCTTAGCGAAGAAAATAAAGTAATCATTCAGCAGGCAGTCAGGGACATTCTGACCGCCGTCGGTGAAAATCCTGACAGAGCAGGGCTCATCGAAACGCCGCAGCGCGTGGCAAATATGTATGAGGAGCTGTTTGCCGGGCTCACCGAGGACCCGAAACAGCATCTGAAAATGTTTGACGAAAAATCGAATGACGAGATGGTCATCGTGCGCGATATTCCATTTTCCTCGATGTGCGAGCACCATCTGCTGCCGTTCGTCGGCAAGGCGCATATCGCCTATATTCCGAGCGATAACCGCATTATCGGGCTGTCCAAGCTCGCCAGAATTGTGGATAATTTTGCGAGGCGCCCGCAGGTGCAGGAGCGCCTGACGCACGACATTGCGGACTTTTTAAACGAAGAGCTGTCGCCGCGCGGCGTTGCCGTAATTATCGAAGCGGAGCATATGTGCATGTCTATCCGCGGCGCGAAGGCAAGCGGCTCTCAGACGCAGACCTCCGCTCTGCGCGGCATGATGCGTACCGACGCCAGAACCAGAGCGGAAGTGCTCTCCCTGCTGATGAAATGATGTGGCAGGCGAGGGATAAAAAAATCGCGTACGGGCAGCGTACGCTCGTGATGGGCATCGTGAACCTCACGCCCGATTCGTTTTCGGACGGCGGTCGATTTGACAGCGCGGACAGCGCGGTAGCATATGCGCTGCAGCTCGTTTCTGACGGTGCGGATATCCTTGATTTAGGCGCGCAGTCCACCCGCCCGGGCTATACGGAAATTACGCCCGAGGAGGAATGGCAGCGGCTCGCCCCCGTGCTGACGGCACTAAGAAAGCAAACGGATGTGCCGCTCTCCGTCGATACCTATTTTCCGTTTGTCGCGGAAAAGGCGCTTGCGGCGGGCGCCGATATTATTAACGACGTGAGCGGAAAAAAGAGCGAAGCCATGGCGGCGGTGATTCGTGCATATCACGCCGGCTGGGTGATGCTGTTCGGCGGCGACGGTGCTGCCGAGGAAGCGAAACAATTTTTTACAGATTGTATTATTTTTTGTCAGAAAAACGGCATTGCGCTGTCGCAGCTCTGCTTTGACCCCGGCATCGGCTTCGGCAAAACGCGGGAGCAGGATATCGCGCTGATTGCCAATCCGTCGGCGTATAAAATACAGGGTGTGCCGCTGCTGCTCGGCTTCAGCCGCAAGCGCGTGATCGGCGTGCTCAGCGGGGAAGATAACCCGTCAGAACGCCTTTTGGGCAACTGTGCTGCCGGTACAGCGGCGATTTTAAACGGAGCGGATATCCTCCGCCTCCACGATGTCAAACACGAAATACAGGCAATCAGAGCCGCAGACGCGCTGAAGCGCTGTGAGCGATAAATTAGAATTTGTCGAGATAGTGACCAGTGACCAGTGGCTAGTGACCAGTTGTTGGGCGGGACACCCGCACCCGATTATAATCGGAGCGAAGCGACCTATAACTGACCACTGACCACTGGACACTGACCACCGAATTTGCTTTGCAAATTCCAATTTATATAACGGTGAATTATGGACAAGATAACGATCAAAAGCTTAACCCTGTACGCCTATCACGGCGTGAACCCCGAGGAAAAGGAAAACGGGCAGAAATTTATTCTGGACGTTACCTATTATCTGGATTTATCCGCTGCCTGTCAAAGCGACAATCTGGACGACACGGTGAGTTATGCGCAGGTGGTTAAAATTATACGGAAAGTATTTTGCGAGCAGTCATACGATTTGATTGAACGGGCGGCGCAGGTTGTTTGCGACGCGCTGTTTGAGGCGTTTGACAAAATTGAAAAAATAGAGATAACGCTGCAAAAGCCGGACGCACCCGTGCGCGCGGAATTCGATTATATGGCGGTCACGCTGCAAAGAGAGAGAACGAGATGAAATATATTATCGGTATCGGCACCAATATCGGCGACAGAAAAGTGAATATTGATTCCGCCGTAGAGACGTTCGCGCTCGTGCCGAAAACGCAGGTGCTGCGCGTTTCCTCGATTTATGAAACCGCGCCCGTAGGCTATGAGGAGCAGGATAATTTTTATAACGCCTGCTTTGAGATTGAAAGCGAGCTTGACCCGCACGAAATCCTCGGCGTCTGCCTCGGCATCGAAGCCGGCTTCGGCAGGGTGCGCACCATCAAGGACGGACCGCGCACGCTCGATTTGGACGTGATTATCGCCGAGCACGGCGCCGTGAATACGGCAAATTTAACGCTGCCGCACCCGCGCTTTATGGAGCGCCGCTTCGTGCTCATTCCGCTTTTAGAGCTGTTCCCGGACGGCGCAGTTTACGGCCTGCCCTTCAAGCAGTATTTGCTGGGGCTGAAAGGGCAGATGGTGAAGGAAGTAAAGTAGTTAATAGTAAGTAGTAAGTAGTAAGTAGTTATTTGGTGGGCTGTGCCCACACCCATTATAATTGCCGTCTGCAAGACCAACAAACTACTAACTACTAACTATTAACTACTAACTATTAACTACAAACTACTAACTAAAAAAAGGCAGGCAAAAGCCTGTCTTTTTTACATAAAGCTCGAAATGGTATCCACCATATCGGCAACTTTATTGGCGGTCTTTTTGACCGCTTTTTTGGTGGCACCGGTGGCAGCCTTGGTGGAGCTTGCCATTGCCAGCGCCGAGCAGACGGCGAGCGTTGCGCCGACGCCCTTCATAATCATTTTGGACGTGTGTGTTTTCATTTTTTCTCCTCCGCGCCGTTTTTGCGGCACTAATATTGTTTGAAAAAATGACAGAAAAACACGTGTCAAAATTTGTTTTTATTGAATGATGAGCGCATAGTCCTTGGCGTTGACCGCGCCGTCCAGATTGATATCGGGATAGTTGTTGTAATTCGCCGCTGCGCCGTTTGTCTTTTTCATGGTCATATAGGTGTCGTAATAGGTTAATTTATCCAGCACGTTGATGCTGCTGCTGTCAGTATACGGCTGCCAGAGCAGGTTGCCGTTCTCGTTCACGCCGAGACCGTTGCAGTAATTGCCGCTTGTATCCGTGATGGTGTATTGCGTGCCGTCTAACAGCTTTGAATAAACCGTATTGCCGGCAACCACATAAAAGCGGTTATCCAGATACGCCAGCCTTGCCAACGAGTCGGTATACGGAATATTGTGCTGCGTGCCGTTTTCGTCAAACGCATAAGCAGTGTAGTTCAGGTACACAGTGGTAAAATATGTGCCGACGTTGCTTTCAACGCCCTCGGAAGTTCTCTTTGTAAGGTACAAAATGCCGTATTTGCCATTGTTCGGACGCAGGTAATAATAATCGCCGTTGACAACGTAAATTCTGGCGCAGGTATCATCCCAGAACGCGCTGTCATACACCGTGCTGTTTGCGGCGCAGCCGTCATAGGTTGTTCCGCCGTAATGGCAGCTGCCGCTTTCCGAAGCAAAATAACTGTCGCTTTTCAGAAAATGCGCGTGCCGTACGGAGCCGTAGGTGTTCTGCCCCTGCGCGTTATCGTGGTTGTCAAATGTAATATCCACGTTGTACCGGTTACCGTCTATGTATACCTTGTTCCAGGCGTGCGCCATATCGTTTGAGCCGACATATTCGCATTCGATACCGAGCTGCTTGAGAAGATAGGAATAGGTCAGCGTAAAGCCGGCGCATACAGAAACGCGGTTATAGAAAAAGCCGTAGGCGCTGTGCCAGATATTCTCGTCATTGACAAGCTGGTTGCTGCTGTCATATTGCAGTACAGGGTAAATACCCTCGGAGGCGATGTAATCGTGCAGCACGAGCGCCTTTTGCAAATTGCTCATGCTGTCGTCCACCTCGGCGAGCGCCCTTTCCACCCCTGCGTTAAAGATTATCTTGGCGTCGGCAATCTCGTCGCTGCTCATCGCATACTGCGGGAAAATATAGGCAATTTTGCCGGTGGACGGATAATAGTTATAGCTGTAAGAGCTGGAAACAAAGAACAAATCCGGATTGTCGTTAATTACGTTGGAATAAAAGGTATCCACATCGTCAACGGAAATGCTATAGGAGGAAAGGTTAACCTGCGCATTGACAGAAAGCAGCTGCTCATGGGCAGAATCCTCAGCGCTCTTGACTGCTTTCAGCGGTTGCTGCGAATATTTTTTGAGCGATTCACCGCTCTGAATATCAAATTCGCCCTCCTGCAGCAGCGTTGCTTCGCCTTCGCCCTCGGCAAGGGTACCGTAGGCAAATACGGGCGTCAGCAGCGCTAAAATCAATGCTGCTGAGATGAGAAAGGGGAGTATCTTTTTCATAATAGGGACATCTCCTTTGTATGTAATAGCTAACGGAACGCTGCGCGTTCGCTAACAGCACCTTGCGGTGCGCTAACAGGCTTCGCCGCTAACGGAGTGCTGCGCACTCGCTATGCTCCGCGGGAAACAACATTAGCGTTGACCGCAGGTCAACCGTTAGCGTGCCGTCAGGCACCGTTAGCATTCCGCAGGAATCGTTAGCGTTTGCAAAGCAAACCGTTAGCTCTCCTGAAAACTGTCCGCCTTTTCAGTAGCTTCCTTGGCTTTTTGCGCTGCCTTTTCGGCTTCGGCGCGCGCCTTTTCCAATTCTTTCTGGGCGCGTTCCTTTTCCTTTTGCGCCTTCTCCAGCGCTTCCTGTTTGTCCTTGTCGGCTTCGCGCAGCGCTTTTTCCTTCTTTTCCTCCGCCTCGCGGCGTTTCTTTTCAGCATCCTGGCGCAGCTTTTCTGCCTTTTCCAGTACCTCCACGCGCGCCTTTTCCGCCTTTTCTTCGGCTTCACTGCGGGCTTTTTCGGCTTTTTCGGCAGCCTCGCGCTTGATTTTTTCCAGCTCGCGCTTTGCCCTTTCCTCGGCTTCCAGAGCATCCTTTTCCGCCTTTTCGGCTTCGCGCAGCGCCTTCTGCTCCGCCTTTTCGGTCGCCTCTGCGAGCGCCTGCTCCGCCTTGGCGGCGCGCTCCTCGGCTTCCTGTAATGCCTTTTCGGCGTCGCGCTGTGCCTTTTCCGCCTTTTCGTTGGCGCGCTCGGCATCGCGCTGAGCGTCACGTCTGGCGCGCTCGCGCTTCTTGCTCTCCTCAAACTTGGCTTCACGCTCTACGCGCTCCTCCTTGATTTCGGCAAGCTCTTCGTCCGTGATACCTTGCTCCGCCTTCCACGAGAACATCACCTCGGGCGCCTCAAAGATTTCATCGAGCTTCTTGATGAACGGCACGATATCGCCGAAATCGAGCGCCCGGTGGTCAAACACAATTGTGAATGGCAGCACCTGGCGGATGGCGATTTCCTTTTCGTCGTTTTCGTTGACGATGACGACGGGCTTATCCTGCACCGCGCCGACGGCAATCGCCGTGACCTGCGGCGGAATAATCTCAATCAGCGCCGCGGCGCCGCGCTGCTCGCGGTAAACGGAGCCGATGTTGGAAATCGTAATCGAGCCTTGCTCGATGTCGTGCTTGGTCAGACGGTCGGTTTCGGGAATGGCCTCGTACGCCTTCTTCTCCTTACCCTTTAAGGTCTTGACCTTGTGCTTGCCGGTCTTGGAGCCGATGAGACGGTTGATGGTCTGGGAAATTTTTCCCTCCTTCAGGCCGGTGAGCGTGTTATCAAGCGATACGTCGAACATCACCTCGTTGAGGTCTGTCTTTTCCATCCGGCGGTGAACGTCCTTGATGTAGGCGACCATCTCGTCAAGGTTTTTGTTTTCGAAATTATGCAGATTAATCGTCATCATTTCGCCCGTCGGCAGCACCATCGGCATCGAAATGTCGATGTTTGACAGCGTGTGAATTACGCCGCGGACGTACTTGCGGTCAAAATCAATGTGCGCGTTCATCGCGGGGCAAGCCTTTAAGCCCTCTACGATCACCTTGAGCATCAGGGTGTTGACGGTGATTTTGTTCTCCTTCTCCACCCCTTCGTTCAGGCGCTTGTACTGCGCCATAAACTCGGTGACGTCCGGCTCATAGGTATAGGTGACGTGGGGGATATTCTGCCAGCTTTCCGTCGTCATATTCGCCACGATTTTGCGCTGAATGCCGAAATGCTCGGTTTTAATAACGTCTTTTTTCAAAGCTTTTCATCTCCTAAACAAAACGGCGAGGTCGTGACCTCGCCGTAACAATCCATTAATCAAAGGCGTGGCCGGTGGAGCCGAATACCTTGTCAATCTTGTGCATGACAACCTCTTCAATCAGGTTTCTTGCCGGGGTGAGATACTGACGCGGGTCAAAGTGCGTCGGGTTCTCGGCAAGGTGCTTTCTGAGCGCCGCGGTCATCGCGATACGGATATCGGAGTCCACATTGACCTTGCAGACTGCCATTTCAGCCGCCTTGCGCAGCATATCCTCAGGGATACCGATAGCATCCGGCATAGAGCCGCCGAATTCGTTAATCATCTTGATATGCTCCTGGTTGACGGAGGAAGCGCCGTGCAGCACAATCGGGAACTCCGGCAGCTGCTTGCCGACCTCCTCAAGAATGTCGAAGCGGAGCTGCGGCTTCTGGCCGGGCTTGAATTTGTACGCGCCGTGGCTGGTGCCGATGGCGATGGCAAGGGAATCCACGCCGGTTCTGGTGGCGAAGTCATAGACCTCTTCCGGACGGGTGTAGGATTCGTTACCTGCCTCAACAACAACGTCGTCCTCAACGCCGGCAAGCGTACCGAGCTCGCCTTCTACCACAACGCCGTGCGCGTGGGCATATTCCACAACCTTCTTGGTCAGCGCAATGTTTTCCTCATACGGCAGAGAGGAGCCGTCAATCATGACGGAGGTAAAGCCGCCGTCAATGCAGCTCTTGCAGGTCTCAAAGTCCGGGCCGTGGTCGAGATGCAGGGCAATCGGCAGACCGGTTTCCTCAGCTGCTGCCTTTACCATGGCAACGAGGTAATCGTGAGAAGCATACTTTCTCGCGCCGGAGGAGCACTGCAGAATGACGGGCGCCTCGAGCTTCTTTGCCGCACGGGTGATACCCTGAACAATCTCCATATTGTTGACATTGAAGGCGCCGATGGCATAGCCGCCCTCATACGCTTTTTTGAACATTTCTTTTGTGGTTACAAGTGGCATAATCTTTTTCTCCTTATACTTTGTTAAATATATTATATATGATTAAAGAATAAATAGCAATATTTTTTTCAAATGATAAAACGGATACTCTTTCACTGACCACTGACCACTAATCACTATCCTTGCCGTGCAGCAGCGGGGAGAGCGGCTTGTAGATAAACATGGACGCGACGACGCACAGCAGCCCCTTGATAAACGTGAACGGCACGTTGAACACCAGCAGCGACTGCTCGATGCTTTTCATTGACGGCACGATATCCTGATACGCCTGCAGCACGACATCTTTAGGCATAAAGTTGTAGTAAAACGGATAGACGATGAACAAATTGGACGGAAAGCTGACCGCCGCCATACAGACAGCGCCGAGCACACCGCCGAGCAGCGCGCCCTTCATCGTCTTATTGTGTTGGTACACAAGCCCTGCCACGCCGGCAAACACCGCGCCGAGAAGGAAATTGGACAGCTCGCCGATGTAGCCGCTCTGGCTGACGGCAAGGTGAATCAGGTTTTTCACCAGTGCAATGAGGATGCCCGCTACCGGTCCGTAGGCGAACGCGCCGAGCAGCTCCGGCAAATCCGAAAAATCCAGCTTGATAAAGCTCGGAATGAACGGAATCGGCACCTCAAGGTACTGCAGCACGATGGCTGCCGCCGTCAGCATCCCGCAGCCGGCGATGAATCTTGTTTTTTTCTTTGTGGTTGACATAAGAATCTCCTTTCCTTGGGAGCAAAAGAGAACGCCCTGACGTGAGGTCAGGGCGAAATACTGCTTGAGCAATATATATTTCTCTCGTCCGGACTATACCGTCGGTTACGGAATTGCACCGTATCAGTCCTTATTCGAAAAGATAAGGAGTCGCGGACTGTACGCATTACAACGGGGCGTCGAGGACGCCGCCCCCTACAAAAAGGAAGCAACGCTGCGCGTTATTGTATGCACCGCCGGTGGGGAATTTATTTCCGCTCAACGTTTCGGTATCGTGTGACTGACAGCACGAGCCGGCGCGTGTGCGAGTCGGGAAATATCACCCCGCCCCGAAATATGTTTTGGTAATACTATTATATTCTGTTATTTCGTCTTGTCAAGTTCTGTTTGAAAAAATGACAGAATGACCGGTTTTGTCATAGTTTGGAGGACAAAACGGCACGAAACCGTCTAAAATACCCCTAAAAATTTGACAAACCGGCTGTAATCTGCTATAACAGTTCCATACGTAATTATTACAAAACGGTTACAAAAGGAGTCCTGTTTATTAACAGTCGATTAACAAAAGCCGTATCCGTGCTGCTGATTCTGCTGCTGTCGCTCGGCGTGACGCTCAGCGCAAATGCAGAGGAGCTGCCCGATTTATACGGCGTATCACTCGGTGCCAAGAGTACCCAGAGCGGCGCGGCAGTCAAATCGCCGTCACCGTTTGACAACAATATCATAGAGGAAAACAGCTTCACCGTTACCGTCAAGCGAACAACGGCGTCCGCCGCCGTGCTGGCATGGAGCAGCAGCGAGCTGTATCTGAGCTACACGCTGTGCCGCTATAACATCATTACGCAAACGTGGGAAGCGCTTCTCACCACCTCCGAAACAACGGCGACGGTAAGAGGGCTGCAGCAAAACACGCAGTACGCCTTTGCCGTGATGAACGGCATTAACGGCGAAATTCTCGGCACCGTCCAGGCAAAGACGAAGGTCAGAGTGGCGTCCGTTACGGTTGCCGACCGCTCGTCCGGGAGCATTGAGCTCGCGTTTCACAATATCCCACAGGATGCGACGGTGCTGGTGCTGCGCAGCACCGACGGAACAACGTACCGCCGTATCGCTGTCACCAAGGAAGCGCACTATACGGATACCGACGTGGAGGAAGCGACAGCTTATTACTATAAGGTAAAATGTAAGGTTACGCTGAACGGCAAAACGAGCAAGAGCAAGGCGAGCGAGGCGGTGCAGACATCTACGCTGAGGAGCTTCGGTCTGCCCTCCGTCAGCGGCGCGTGCAAAACGTATGCGTATTATACCGCTGTCACGGCGCGGCGCTCTCCGCAGTATAAGCTGCTGCACTCCGACGCCTGCTATACCGACCCTGAGACGGGCATTCGTATGGTGGACGGCTATTACTGCGTGGCGCTCGGCTCTTATTACGGCACGAAAATCGGCACGAAGTATAAGATTACGCTTGATGATAACGGTACCCTCCGCACGATTAACGTCATTCTGTGCGACCAGAAGTCGAACCGCCATACCGACGCGAACCACCAGTACGCACGCAACAACAGCGATATCGTGGAATTCTATGTGGAAAAGCGCCGCATTCCGAAGGGCATCCGCGGCGACTACGGCAGATTAGAGCAGTTCCGCGGCAATGTCGTGGCGATTGAACAGTATATAGATGACTAACGGCTTGCGTTGCAAGCGCTAACGTTGGCTGCGCCAAGCTAACGGACTTCGTCGCTAACAGAGCGCTTGCGCGCTCGCTATGCTTAGCGAGAAACAACGATAGCGTTGACCGCAGGTCAACCGTTAGCGTGCCGTCAGGCACCATTAGCATTCCAAAGGAATTGTTAGCGCGCTGAAAGCGCCGTTAGCTTAAAAAATGACCTCAGATTATTCTGAGGTCATTTTTTTAATGTATCGCTTGAAGAACTGCACGCCCTCGGTGAGCTGGTCAACGGGGCAGCGCTCGTCGGTGCCGTGCGTGGTCAGCAGCAGCTTGGTGCCGACGGTGAACGGCGCGTAGCGGTAAAGATTTTCGCAGATGGCTTCGTAGTGATAGGTATCCGTGCCGCCCATCACGAGGTACGGCGCGACGATGTTATCGGGATTCATCTGGTGCGACAGCTCGGTGAGCACCGCAAAGGCTCTGCTGTCCGTGGGGGAGACGGCGGACGCCTCCTTGCCCTTGACGAATGCCACGTCGATATCCTTATTCTTCACAACCTTGCGGATGTGCTGCTCCAGATCCGCCGTGGTGGTGCCGGGCAGCTGGCGGAAGTTGACCGTCACGCTTGCCGTCTGCGGCAGCACGTTGGCAGCGGGCGAGCCCTCCAGCATCGTGCAGGCGGTGGTGGTGCGGATAAAGGAGGCCGCGGGCGGAATGCGCTTGGCAATCGCCAGCACCAGCGGCGTCAGCAGCGTGATATTGCAGGTGAAAAACCTGCCGAGATAGGTCATATGCTTGCCGATTAAGGTGAACATATCCTTCACCATCGGCAGCATTTTGGCTTTAAACTGGTGCTTTTCCAGATCGCGTACCGCTTCGGCGAGAATGCCGACGCCGGTGTGCTGCGGCGGCTGTGAGGAATGGCCGCCCTTGGCGTGTACCGTAATGCGCATATCGGTGTTGCCCTTTTCCGCAATGCCGATACCGGCGAGGTTGCCCTTTAAGATGCCCTTGACGTTGGCGGGCAGAATCGCGCCGCCCTCATCGAGCGTGGCTTCGAGGTGAACGCCCCGTGCCTGCAGCGTATCCGCAATCGCCTGTGCACCGTTATTAGTGCCGGCGACGATTTCCTCGTTATGACCGAAACAGAGATAGACCGTGCGCTCGGGCACATAGCCCTCCTCGAGCAGCGTTTCCACCGCCTCCATCACACAGATGAGGTGGTTTTTCATATCCAGCGCGCCGCGTCCCCAGATAAATTCACCGTCGTTGTAGCCGTCAAACGGCGGGTGCGTCCAGTCCGCCAGCGTGCCGGCGGAAATCGGAACGACGTCCTGGTGGCTCAGCATGGCAATGCCATCCAGCTCGGGCTTGGTTCCCTCCCAGGTGTAGAGCAGGGAGGCGGTGGACACCGTTTCCTTTTTCAGCGTCTGATGCGTGAGCGGAAAGGCGCGCTCCAGAAAAGCGTGGAAGCGGTCAAATTCGCCCCAGTCCACCTTGCTTTCATCGGCGTTGGAAATCGTCTGTATTTGGATGGCTTCGGTAAGGTGGCGCTGCACACGCTCGCTATCCACCTTTTCCTTCGGCATCGGCGTGACCGTCGGGCGCTTAATTTTGAAGAACGCCGCCTTGATTGCCGTAATGACAATCGCCAGAAGAATCACCGCAAGAAGAATGAATAAAATGATTTTACCTGTTCCCATTATTTGCCGACCCAGCCTTTCTTAAACATGATATGTGCGCCGAGCAGCGACACGATAACGCCGATGGGTATCAGCACGCCCACGGCTAAATTGCCCGCAAAGATTAGCAGCAGCGTCAGCACCGCAATCGGCAGGACGGATATTTTCCAGTGCTTCGCGAGGTACGAGGCGCACAGCGCACCGAACAGCGCCGGCGTGACCTGCTGAAACGCGGGCGCAAAGACGCTCCCTTCGCCCGTGATGTCTTTCAGCACGGGGCGGAACAGTAGCACGAACACGGCGATAATCACCGTCGTGACAATCGAGGAAACCGCGATGGAAATCGTGGAAATCGCTTCGCCCTCCTCGCTGTTGGCGTCCACCTTGGCGCTGTCCATCGAGGCAAGCGCCACAGGCATTTTCAGGTTCGTGATGTTGCCCGTGACAAAGGAGAGGTAGGTGCCGCCCGTGCCGAGCAGCGGCGCATACGTCAGCACCTCCACCACCGCCGTCGGATAGAACACGAGCGCGACGGTGGCTAAGCCCTTGGCGATTTTGGCAAGCTCCGGATGTACGCAGAGATGGGCGCAAATCAGCGTCGGCACCGAAAGAAATACCAGCAGGGTGACGAGCATCCAGATTCTGCCGTAGGTGTGGGTTTTGTTGGTGTATGAATTCATAGTAAACTCCTTGTGATAGCGAACGACTGACCGTTGGTCAGCGCTAACAGTTTGCTGCGCAAACGCTAACAGGCTACGCCGCTAACGGAGTGCTGCGCACTCGCTATGCTCCGCGGGAAACAACGTAAGCGTTGACCGCAGGTCAACCGTTAGCGTGCCGTCAGGCACCGTTAGCATTCCGCAGGAATCGTTAGCGCGCTAAAAGCGCCGTTAGCTCCTTATCCTCTCCATTCCAAAAAGGCGACGCCGTGCGGCAGCACCTGCGCCAGCAGCATGACGACCAGCATCGCGCCAATCATGGCGGCGGGCATGGCAAAGCTCTCAAACCACTTCATTTTCGGCAGCGCCGCGAGGCGCGAAAACAGCAGCATCAGCAAAATGGCGGAAACCAGCGCTGCCAGCGACAGCACGCCGGCGCCGTCGCCGACGATTTCGGGTGCGCCTTTGCCGGCGAGGGCTCTTGCCACGAACGCGGCAATCAGCCCGATGAACGCCGCCGCGCTCATCACATCCGCCCAAGCCTTGTTGCCCGAAAGCGCTTTGCCGACCTTGCTCTGAATTTTTTTGAGGAAAAGCGGGGTTAAGATAATCGGCATAATCGAGCCGAGCGTCATTACCCACGCCACCGTGCCGAACACGGTTTTATCTGTAATCTCCTGCGCGATACCGCCGGCAATGCCGTATGCCTCGAGCGCGTTCGTCGCCGCCGTCACCTCGTAGGAGATGTTGCCGATGACGGAAAGGCGAATCCACGGCAGCACATAGCCGAGCGCGGACGCAAGCGTCAGCACCGTTGCCACAATGCCGATGGCGGGCGCAATCGTAAACAGCGCCGAGGAGAGCATCGTGTTCTTGATCGTGCTGCTCTCAATGCCGAGCGCCTTTGCCCGCCGAATGGCGCGCACGAGGAAAAACAGCGCCTGCACAATCACAAACGCCACTACCCCGAGCGCCATCAGCGTCATAAATCTGTCGTCTTTAAAATCCATCGCTAAACCCTTAATAAGTAAGTCGTAAGTAGTAATTAGTAAGTAGTTGTCGGGTGGGCAAGCCCACACCCAATTAACGATTAACTACTGACTACTAACGATTAACTTTGCGTGCAGCGCACGCATTAATCCATATTGTTCTCTGCCTGGAAATCGAACACGGCGCCGGCGTGGTCCTGGTCATCCGCCATACCGTGGTCAAGGATAACGGTTTCCTTTTCGCCCGTTGCCTGATATTTATCCTGATAATAGTTCTCGTGGTGGCAGTCGAAGCTGCTGTCCGGCTTCACGGTAATCACGGTGCAGCCGCGCTGCAGACCGTATTTGAAAATCTCGGGATAGGCGAGGTAGTCAATCGAGTAGCCGTAGGTCAGGCGAATGCCCTTGTAGGAGAGCGACATATTGTTCAGATGGTCGTGGCCGAAGAAAACGCCCTGCGTGGAGCCGGTTTCTTTAAAGGCGTCGAATAATCCGTAATTGTAAACGCCGGAGCAGATGACCATATCGTTTTCACCGAGGACGCCCTCGAAGTACTTTACGTTTTCCGTATCCTGAAAATCGTTTTCCTGGTATTCCTTTGCCGCTTCCTTCATTTCCGGCAGCGGAATGTGGAAAAACGCAAGCGATTGCGGGGTGGCGCCGCCGTTTTCCTCGGTCAGCGCTTTCACGGTATCCCTGTACCACTGCACTTGGTTTTCGTGTACGCTGTCGTATTTCCACATAAAGCCGAAGTAGTCGCCGTCCACATAGGAGTGGGAGTCAAACAGGAACAGGCTCTGGCGGATGTCGCCGGTGGTTTTGTTGCGGATATTGATGACGTAGTTGCCCTCGCCGTCAATCTCGTCGGGGCCTGCCTGGAACAGACAGTGCGGATATTTTTCCTTGTTGCCGTATACATTCTTCGAAATATCCTTGCGGGAATGATAGGCGTAAAGCTCCGTATCGTGGTTGCCGTAAACGTTGCACCAGTAAACGCCGAGCTTTTCCATCAGCTGCGCAAAGGTAACGGCACCCGATTTATTGTTGAGCGTGCCTGCCTGATGCGGCACGGGATAGGCGATATCGCCCGTCACGACTACCAAATCGGGCTTTTCGGCGGTAATCATCGCCGCCACGGCGTTAATCGCCATATTGTCCTTTTGCGTGCTCATACAGCCGCCGCCGAGGTGAATATCCGTCAGCTGCATAATCTTGAATTCCCTGTCGGTAAAAAAGGTATAATGACCGTCCATGAGTTCCGGCTCAAGCTGCTCCTCAAAGCTGACCGGCTGGATGGCCTCCTTGATGAAAGTGCGGTTGGAGCTGTACGATACCACGTTCACCACGGCAACCGCCGCCGCAATGACGGCGATAACCAGCAGCAAAATCAGCAGTATCTTGCCGGCTTTCTTGGCTCTTTGCTTCGGTGTTTTCTTCACTTTCTGTTTCGTTCCCATAATGCACACCTCTAATTGTTAATTAAGTATTTGCTTTCCTGTAATATGTTTTTGATGGCGGACACCGTGATAAACCCGCCCGCCGCGATGGCAAGCATACCGTCCACGGCAAAGTTGACCCGTTCCACCAGCACCAGACTCATCAGCGCCGCGAGCGTGACGAAGCAGTCGAGATAACTGTCCAGCTCCAGCGCCTTGAGCACAGGGGACGGCGCCTTTTTGTGAAACGCGCGGAAGGTCAGCCCGAGTACGAGCTTGACGGCAATCGTGAGCGCCAGCAGCACCGCGTACTTCACGAGGTAGGATACCGGCGTCGGGTACATCAGCCGCTCCGTGCCGTGATAGAGGAAGAATACGCCCGTCACGGCAATAAAAATGCTGATGATAAAGGTGAACAGGCTCTGTGCGCGCAGCGACTGCCTTTCGCCGAGCCTCTTCATCCAAAAGAAGCCGCCCAGCGCCACACCGCAGGCAAGGGTATCGCCGAGGTTGTTGACCGAATCGCAGTAAATCGCCAGCGAATTGGAGCTGATGCCGATATAGAGCTTGAGCAAAAACAGCCCGAAATTGACTCCTGCGCCGATTGCCGCCGCGATAAAGCCTGCGCGTTTCACTCTGTCACCTGCCGTTTCCTTATCAGATTTTAATATTATAACATATTTCACATTTACTTGACAATCATTTCTTGACAATTCACATTTTTTGACTATAATAACATATGATTGATATGTTCATATAAAGCATATGAGGTGAAATAATGACACACGAAGAAATATTTGACATTGCGGATTTGTTCAAAATGTTTGCAGACGCCACGCGCGTGCGGATTTTGCTGACGCTGTTTGACGGCGAGCGCAACGTCTCCGAAATTACCGAGCGCGTCGGCGCTTCGCAGACCGCGGTTTCGCACCAGCTGCGCGCGCTCAAGCACGGCCATCTGGTCAAGTGCCGCAGAGAAGGCAAGAATATGTATTATTCCCTTGCCGACGAGCACGTCAAAATCATTATTAACTGTGCGATTGAGCACATTGAGGAGTAGTTATGGCACACCATCATGAGCATACGCACACGGACGGCTGCGCGCAGCATCACGAGCACAGCGCCGATGTGCACACCGCGCACTGCGACTGCGGCTGCGGCGCCGCGCACGGTGACGATTTTGAAAAAACCAAAAAAGAGGAGCTGACCAAGTTGTTGCTCTCCGCCGCGTTTTTCGCTGCAGGTTGGGTGCTTAGCGAGCTGACGCAGCTGCCCGAATTCCTGTATTTAATCTGCTTTCTGATTTCGTACCTGCTGGTCGGCTTCGCGGTGGTGCGCGAGGCGCTGGAGGAGCTGCTGCACGGCAGGCTGTTCGGCGAGTGCTTTTTAATCAGTCTGGCGTCGCTCGGCGCGTTTGCCATTCACGAATACAGCGAGGGCTGCGCCGTGATGCTGCTGTACGCGGCAGGGGAGTATATCCAGGGCGCTGCGCTGTCAAAAAGTCGCGCCCAAATCCGCGCATTGGCGGCGGAGCACGGCTTTGCAGAGAGCCACGCGAACAGCGGCACGGAGCGCTTTATCGCCAAATTTGCGAAAATATATACGCCCGTTATCTGCGCCGTCGCGCTGCTGATTTTATTGGTTCCGCCGCTCTTTTTCCACGGGGAATGGCAGCTCTGGGTGCATAAAGGCTTATCTGCGCTCGTCATCGGCTGCCCGTGCGCAATCGTGATTTCCGTGCCGCTTGCGTTTTCCTGTGCCATCGGCGCCTGCACGAAGCAGGGAATCTTTGTCCACTGCTCCGACGCGCTGGAGCGCCTGCACAAAACAGGGGAGAGCGACGAAATAGTCATACCCGAGCACACGGAGGAAAAGCTGCATTTCGCAGGGCGCGCCGCCAAAAAAGCGGTGACCTTAGCGACGGAAAATATCATTTTTGCAGTGGCGGTCAAATTAGCGGTGCTGGTTTGCGTGGTGCTGCTGAACAGAGAAATCCCGATGTGGTTGGCGGAATTTTCCGATGTCGGCGTGGCAATCCTCGCCATTTTGAATTCCCTGCGGGCATTAAGGACGAAATAAACGGAGAAAGCGATGCAAAAGTTATTTATCGATGAGACGCCCGCGGGCGAAATCATACTTGACGGCGAACAGGCAAGGCACGTGGCGAAAGCGCTCAGAATGCGCGTCGGCGAAATGCTGACGGTGACGGACGGCAGCGGCAGCGACTGGGGCTGTCAGATTGAGGAAATTACGCGCGATACCGTGAGGCTCAAGGTCTGCTATCAGCAGGCGTGCGAGAGCGAGCCTACCTGCAAGGTAACGCTGTTTCAGGGCGTGCCGAAGGGCAGTAAAACCGAGGAGATTATTCAGAAATGCGTGGAGCTCGGCGTCACGAAAATCGTGCCGGTGCTGACGGCGCGCTGCGTCAGCCGCCCCGACGAAAAGGGCGCGGGCAAAAAGAACGTGCGCTACCAGAAAATTGCGCTCGAAGCGGCGCAGCAGAGCGGACGCGGCATCGTGCCGGAGGTCGCGGCAATGGCGACCTTAAAGGAAGCGCTTGCCGCCGATGACAGCGCGCAAAAAATCGTCTTTTACGAGGGCGGCGGCGCACCGCTGACCGGCCTCATTGACAGGGAAACCGAAAGCGTTTCCGTTTATATCGGACCGGAAGGCGGTTTTGAGGAGAGCGAAATTGCCCTGCTCAAAGAGCACGGCGTTGCGGTTGCCACGCTCGGCAAGCGCATTCTGCGCACCCAGACGGCGCCCGTCGCCGCGCTGACCGCTATTATGCTGCTGACGGGAAACCTGGAATAATGCGGAATTCCGAACTCTGCATTCCGAATGAAATATACTCGCTTATAAGGTTGACAACAAAATTTCTACCATTATATAATAAAGAAAATGGGGTGATACCGATGAGAAAGATAGGGCGCTTAATGCTGACGGCGCTGCTGGCGCTGACGGTGCTGCTGTCCTGCGGGAGCATGACGGCGTATGCCAAAACCGGCTGGATGGATATCGGCACGGCGACGTATTATTACGACAGCGGCGGCAACCGAGTAATAGACGGTCTGTTTGAAATCGACGGCAAGGCCTATCTTTTTGACGAACGGGGCAGGCTGGTCACCAAAAAGGGCTGGTATAAGGTCCGCACCGTGGACGATACCGGCAACTGCGACGTCTGGTATTATTTAAACAGCGACGGCTCGGCGTACCGCGGCTGGAAGAAAAAGGGCGGCAAGCGCTACTACCTTGCCTACGAAATGGTGACGAAGCCCATCAGCATTAACGGCGCGGCATACGTCTTTGCCGAGGACGGCACGCTGGTTACGAAAAAGGGCTGGTACACCCGCACCTATGAGGACGGCAGCAAAAACAGCTGGTATATCTCCTCAAAAGGAACGGCGTTTACAGGCTGGCACAAAATCAGCGGCAAGTGGTATTACTTCGATTCCTTTAACGGACTGATGTACTGCGGCGGCACGTTCCGCACCGCGGACGGCAAAATCTGCTCCTTCCGCCAAAACGGCGTCTGGCGCAAGCCGAAGGGCTGGCAGACGGAAACCGTTACTTATACGGTGAACGGTGAGACGGTGACGGATACCTATTACAGTTATTTTGGCAGCAGCGGCTACGGCGTAACCGGCTGGCAGAAGCTCGGCGGCAGCTGGTACTTTTTCAGCAAGAGCGGCATGATGGCGACAGGCTGGCTGAGAACCGGCGGCAACTGGTATTACCTGTATGAAAACGGTAAAATGGCAACCGGCAGGGTGAAAATTGACGGCATAACGTATACGTTTTCCTCCTCCGGCGCCTTGCAATCATAAAAAAGAAAGGGTATGGCAATGAAACAGATGAAAAAACTCCTGAGCCTTCTGCTGGCGCTTATGATGCTGCTTGGCACCTTTGCGGCAGCGGGAACGGCGCTTGCAGCGGAAAAATCCGGCTGGATAAAATCCGGCAAAGCATGGTATTATTATGTGAACGACGAGGAATATCTTATCGGCGGCATCTATCCGATTGACGGCAAGGCATATGCGTTTGATGACAACGGCAAGCTCGTCACCACCAATGGCTGGTATTCCGTCTTTTACGGTGACAGCGACGAGGACGGCTATAAGGTATGGTATTATCTTGACGGCAAGGGCGTCTGCCGGACCGGCTGGCAAAAGCTCTCCGGCAAGTGGTACTATTTTGACAAAGAGTACGGTTCAATGTATACCTATGCCAGCTATGTGGACGACAAGCCGTATATGTTCTCCAAGAACGGCGTACTGGTGGAAAAGGCAGGCTGGTATGAGCTCAACTGGGGAGACGATTACCCCGATTACTTCTATCTGAAGAAGAGCGGCGAGATGGTGCTCGGCTGGAAGAAAATTAGCGGCAAGTGGTATTATTTCAACGCGGAACTGACCGGCGCGATGGCGAAGGACGGCACCACCGTGATTGACGGCAAGCCGTATTTCTTTAAGAAAAACGGTGTGTACTACAAGAAAAAGAGCGGCTGGTATACCCACACGAATGTCTATGGCGAGAAGATAAAGGTATATTTCAACAAGTCCAAGCTCGTCACCGGCTGGAAGACGATTAAGGGCAAGAAATACTATTTTATGTATGACGGCACGATGGCAACGGGCATCACCTATGTGGAGAAGAACAACCGCGTTTACTACTTCGCAAAGAACGGCGCGCTCAAGAAGTTCAAGGGCTGGAAAACCATTGACGGCGAGAAATATTACTTCTCCAAGAAGGGCTATGCTGTCACCGGCTGGCAGAAAATCAGCGGCAAAAAGTATTTCTTCGGCAACTACAGCGGCGAGCTGTATGCCGACGGCATTTTCTACGTCTATGACGAAAAGAACGATAACGGCGGCTATTACTGCTTTAATAAGAAGGGTATCGTCCGCAAGGGCTGGCTTACCGTTAACGGCAATACCTACTACGCCTCCAAGAGCGGCAAGCTCCTGACCGATTGGCAGACCATCGACGGCAAGACCTATTACTTCAGCCCGTGGGGCGGAGAAATGATTAAAGGCGCTTACGATATTGACGGCATCTGGTACTATTTCGACGAAACTACCGGCGAATACGAAAGCGATTATGCGTTTGGATAAGAGATAAAAAGGCGGCATTGCCGCCTTTTTTATTCGGTATTTTGCAAGCCGTATAATTGACAATCCCGTTTTTCAATGGTATAGTAAAATTGAAATTATTATACAGGAGGGAAATGTATGAAAAAGTCTAAAAGATTAATAAGTTTGCTGCTGGCAGTGCTGCTGGCTCTCACCGCCTTTGCCGGCACGGGCATGACGGCGCTGGCGAAAACCGGCTGGGTGAAATCCGGCGGCTACCGCTATTATTATGCCAACGGCGAAAAGATTGTTAACGATGCCTTTAACGTTGACGATAAGATTTACGTCTTTGACGCCAAGGGCAGGCAGGTCACCAAAAAGGGCTGGTACGTGATTGAGTACAACGACGGCGATAGCTACGAATGGCAGGAATGGTACTTCATCAAGAGCAACGGCACCTGCCAGACCGGCTGGAAGAAAATCGGCGGCAAGTGGTACTATTTTGACCCGTTCGGCGGCTATATGTACAGCAACAGTACGTACAACATCGACGGCAAGGTATATATCTTTGACGAAACCGGACGCTGGATTGACGACAAAAAGGGCTGGTATTCCGTCGAATATTCCGACATAGGCTGGGATGATTACAGCTATACCCTGTGGTACTATTTTAAGGATAACGGCACCTGCCAGACGGGCTGGAAGAAGCTCAGCGGCAAGTGGTATTTCTTTGACGAGCAGTACGGCTGGATGTACGACGACGGCGGCTATAACATCAGAGGCAAGGCGTATCTGTTTAATAAAAACGGCGCGCTGATTACCAAAAAGGGCTGGTACACCTACAAAACGAGCTACGGCACCAAGCAAAAGTATTATTTTAACAGTAAGGGCAAGCTCGTCACCGGCTGGAAGAAGCTCGGCGGCAAGAAATATTATTTCGATGACCGCGGTATGATGGCGACGGGCATCACAGTCGACGACGCCACCGGTAAAATCTATTACTTCAAAAAGAACGGCGTCTGGGTGAAGGTCAACGGTTGGAAGAAGGTTAACGGCGCGGTTTACTATTTCAATAAAAACGGCGTCGCCGTAACAGGCGTGAAGAAAATCGGCAGCAAGCGCTATTATTTCGGCGAGGACGGCGTTCGTTACAGCGGCAACGGCGTCACCGAGATGTTCAACATCGAGGAAGGGGAATTTGATTTCTATTACATCAACGCCAAGGGTGTTGTGAAAACCGGCTGGATTCACAGCGGCGATAATACCTATTATGCCACCAAGAACGGCGCGTTCGCGAAGGGCTGGAAAACCATCGGCGGCGAGAAATATTACTTTGATTTAGACGATTGCCATATGTACTACGGCGGTATATTCAACATCGACGGCACGGACTACTACTTTATGGAGGACGGCTGTCTGGATAACGATTAATAAAAGAAACAAGGCGGCTCAAAAGAGCCGCCTTCAGTCTGTCGAAATACCCCTTGAGATTAAGCGCTCAAGGGGTATTTTATGATAG
>CALGGQ010000315.1 GCA_937915775.1 uncultured Clostridia bacterium
GTCCCGCCGTATCTATGAAGAGGCTGACCGTATGCCCGGCGTTACCGGTGAAAATATGGTTATGCTGCTTGAGACCCGTCTTGACAACGTTGTTTACCGTCTTGGCTTCTGCCAGACCAGAAAGCAGGCGCGTCAGTTCGTTTCTCACGCTCACTTTGCGGTGAATGGCAAGAAGGTTAACATCCCGTCCTACAGAGTAAAGGTCGGTGACGTTATCTCCGTTCGCGAAGGCAGCAAGGACATCGCCATTTTCAAGGCTGTTAAGGAAGAAGGTCCTTCACAGTTAGTTCCGAAGTGGGTTGAGCTCAATCAGGAAGACCTTTCCGGTAAAGTGCTTGCACTGCCTACCTCAGAGGATCTGGATTACGATTTACAGTACAACCTGATTGTTGAGTTCTATTCAAAATAATAAGATTTTTCTTATCATTATTATCGGAACACTGCAACACAACAAAGTTTAGGAGGCTTTTAAATGATAGAAATTGATAAGCCTAATATCGAAATAGTAGATTTATCTACTCAGGGAAGCAGAAGCGTAGGCAGATTTGTGGTTGAGCCGCTCGAAAGAGGTTTTGGCACAACACTCGGAAACTCGATGAGAAGAGTTCTTCTCTCCTCCCTTCCGGGTTATGCAATCACTTCCGTAAAGATTGACGGTGTTTTACACGAATTTTCAACGATTCCTCATGTGAAAGAGGATGTGACGGAGATTGTTCTGAATCTCAAGAATGTGATTTTAAAAATCCATGACGAGAATCCGAAAACGCTCTATATCGAAGCGTCCGGCGAGGGCGAAATCACCGCAGGTGATATTAAGCACGACGCCGATGTGGAAATCTTAAACCCTGAGCTTCATCTGGCCTATCTGGATGACGGCGCCAGCGTGATTATGGAGCTGACCGCGGACAGCGGCAGAGGCTATGTTCCTTGCGACAGAAACAAGCAGCTGATGAATCTTCCGATCGGAACGATTGCTATCGACTCCATTTATACGCCGGTTCTCAAGGTGAATTACACCGTTGAAAATACGCGTGTCGGCCAGCAAACTGACCTTGATAAGCTTATTCTCGATGTTGAGACTGACGGAACAATTCCGGCAGATGAAGCAGCTTCCTTAGCTGCCAAGATTTTGAATGAGCATCTCAACCTCTTTGTGAATCTCTCTGAAGAGATGAGCAATGCCGAAATCATGGTTGAAAAAGACGATGACGGCAAGGAAAAGGTTCTTGAGATGACCATTGAAGAGCTTGACCTTTCTGTGCGCTCCTTCAACTGCTTGAAGAGAGCCGGAATTAATACTGTTGAAGACTTAATCGGAAAATCCGAAGAAGATATGATGAAAGTGAGAAACCTCGGCAGAAAGTCGCTTGACGAAGTCGTCGGCAAGCTGGCTACGCTCGGTTTCAAGCTTGCAAAGGAAGAGGACTAAAAGGAGGGAATTTCTATGCCAGGTAGCAGAAAATTGGGCAGACCTACAGATCAGAGAAAGGCGATGCTCAGAGGACTCGTTACTTATCTTTTAGAGAACGGCAGAATTGAAACGACCGTTACAAGAGCAAAGGAAGTCCGCGCCCTTGCGGAGAGAATGATTTCTCTCGGTAAGGAGGATACCCTTCATGCAAGAAGACAGGTGCTTTCTTATGTAACTAAGGAAGACGTTGTAAAGAAGCTTTTTGATGAAATTGCTCCGAAGTATGAAGACAGAAACGGTGGTTACACTCGTATTATCAAAACAGGCCCTCGTCGCGGCGACGCAGCCGAGATGGGCATTATTGAGCTTGTTTAACAATTACACCCAAACGGCAGTGCGCCGTTTGGGTGCTTTTTATTGAAGTTGTCTATTGTGGCAGGATGCGTTTTATGCTACAATAAACTATCATCTGTTTGAGGAGGATTACGGGATGAAAAAGGTTGCCATCATTATGGGCTCTGACAGTGATTTGCCGGTTGTTTCGCCGGCGATTCAGCAGTTAAAGGAGCTTGGTATTGAAACACAGGTGCGCGTGATGTCGGCGCACAGAACGCCCGAAGCGGCGCACGATTTTTCAAAGAGCGCGAAGGAAAACGGCTTTGGCGTTATCATTGCGGCAGCCGGTATGGCAGCCCACCTCGGCGGTGTGCTGGCGGCTTCCACTACGCTGCCGGTCATTGGTATTCCGTGCTCCGGCAAGGTGCTGGACGGTATGGACGCGCTGCTCTCCACCGTGATGATGCCGCCGGGTATTCCCGTGGCAACAGTCGGCGTGAACGCGGCTAAGAATGCGGCGCTGCTTGCGGCGGAAATCTTAGCGCTCAGTGACGAGGCGCTCAGCGAAAAATTGGATGCTATGCGCAAAGAAATGGCGGCGCAGGTGGCGGAAAAGGACGCTGCCCTGCAGGAAAAACTGAAAGAACGATAAGCATTCTACTGAAACAGAAAAGGTAGGGGACGGCGTCCTCGACGTCCCGTATTAACCAAGGAGAATCATATGCAAAACAGCTACAGCGACAGCTATGCGGCGGCAGGCGTGGACGTCACCGCCGGTTATGAAAGTGTGGAGCTTATCAAGGCTCATGTCAAAAAAACAGTGATTCCGGGCGTGCTCGGCGGTATCGGCGGCTTCGGCGGTATGTTTGAGCTGCCGCTCGGTGATTATCAGAATCCCGTGCTCGTTTCAGGTACTGACGGCGTCGGCACGAAAATCAAGCTCGCGCAGCTGATGGACAAGCACGATACCATCGGTATCGACTGCGTGGCAATGTGCGTCAACGATGTGGCGTGCAGCGGTGCGAAGCCGCTGTTCTTCCTTGACTATATTGCCTGCGGCAAAAACTACCCGAAGAAAATTGAGCAGATTGTCAAGGGCGTGGCGGACGGCTGCGTGATGGCAGGTTGCGCGTTGGTCGGCGGTGAAACGGCGGAGCACCCGGGCGTGATGGCGGACGATGATTACGATTTAGCGGGCTTCACTGTAGGTATCGGTGAAAAGGACCGGCTCGTGTCCGGCGAGCATCTGAAGGCGGGCAATGCCTTAATCGGTGTGGCTTCTTCGGGTATTCATTCAAACGGCTTTTCACTCATCAGAAAAGTATTCAATATAAATGAGGACACCATCAAGGTGCATTATGACGAACTCGGCAGCACACTCGGTGAGGAGCTGATTACCCCGACAAGAATATACGTCAAACCGCTGCTGACCTTGATGGAAAGCGTCAGAGTGAACGCGATTTCGCATATTACCGGCGGCGGCTTTTATGAGAACGTGCCGCGGATGTTAAACGACGATACCCTTGCCGTGATTGAAAAGGACAAGTGCTTTAGCAAGCCGATTTTCGATTTGATTCAGAAAACAGGCGCTATCCCGGAGCACGATATGTATAATACCTTCAATATGGGCACGGGCTTGGTCATTGCCGTTGACAGCGATAAAGCGGACGAAGCCGTGCGGCTTCTGAACGCTGCCGGCGAGCAGGCTGCCGTCATCGGTGAAGTGAAAAACGGCGAAAAGGGAGTGGAGCTCTTATGATGAATATCGCAGTATTTGTCTCCGGCGGCGGCACCAACTTGCAGGCGCTGCTTGATGCTGAAGCACGCGGCGAAATCAAAAACGGTAAAATCACCTTTGTGCTCGCCTCCAACGAGAATGCCTATGCACTGGAACGAGCGAAAAAAGCCGGCGTGGAAACCGCGGTGGTCAGCCGTAAGGCATACGATTCCAAGGCGGATTACGACAGGGCAATTCTGGCGACGCTCGAGGGCAGAAGCATTGATTTAATCGTGCTGGCGGGCTTCCTTTCCATTCTCGGCGAGGACTTAATCAAAGCATACCGCAACCGCATTATCAACATTCATCCGAGCCTGATTCCGCTTTTTTGCGGCGACGGCTTTTACGGCAAAAAGGTGCATACCGCCGTGCTTGCAAGCGGGATGAAGGTGACGGGTGCGACGGCGCATTTCGTCAATGAGATTACGGACGGCGGCGCGATTATTCTGCAAAAGGCGGTTCCGATTGAACCGGGCGATAGTGAGGATATTTTGCAGTATCGCGTGATGCGGCAGGCGGAATGGGAGATTTTGCCGAAGGCAGTATCCCTATTCTGCGAGGGCAGAATTAAAATCAACGGCAATAAAACAGAAATTGTGTGAGGTAGAATCGATGGAAATCAAATCACTGGCAACCGAACTGAACACCAATACCTATCCCGGCAGGGGTATCGTCATCGGTCAAAGCGCCGACGGCAAAAAGGCGGTCATCGCTTACTTCATTATGGGCAGAAGCGTGAATTCGCGCAACCGTATTTTTGAGGAAAATGACCGCGGCGGCATCCGCACGAAGGCTTTTGATGAAAGCAAGATGGAGGACCCGCATCTGATTATTTATAACCCCGTGCTGAAGCTGGATGGCAAGACGATTGTCACCAACGGCGACCAGACGGATACCATCTATGACTATATGAAAGAGGGGCACTGCTACCGTCACGCGCTGTTAACCAGAGAGTATGAGGACGACGCGCCGAATTATACCCCCAGAATTTCCGCGGTGGTGAAGCCGAACGGCGATTACAATATGTCTATTTTAAAATCCAATATGGGCAAGCCGCAGTGCGTGCGCTTCTTCTTTGAATATCCCGCGATGGCAGGCGTCGGTCACTTCCTGCATACATATAAGTGTGACGGCAACCCGATTCCGTCCTTTGAGGGCGAGCCGACTCCCGTTGCCATCGGCAATGATGATATTGATACCTTCACCGCGACGGTCTGGGATAATCTGAATGAAGACAACAAGGTATCGCTGTTTACCCGTTTCATTGACCTGGAAACAGGCGTAGAAGAAACAAGAATTATTAATAAAAACCAATGAACCGTAGGGACGAGCATTGCTCGTCCGCTCAGGAGAAAAATATGAGGGTATTAGTAGTAGGCTCCGGCGGCAGAGAGCACGCTTTAATTAAAAAAATCAAGGAATCGCCGAAGGTGGATTATATCGCCTGCTGCCCCGGCAACGGCGGCATTGCGTACGATGCGGAGTGCTTTCCTGTCGGTGCGACGGATATTGACGGTGTGGTGTCGCTTGCGAAAGAGATAAAGGCGGATTTCGTGGTCGTAGCGCCCGATGATCCGCTGGTAATGGGCATGGTGGACGCACTGAATGAAAAGGGCTTTGCCACCTTCGGACCGAAGGCGAACGCCGCCATCATTGAGGGCAGCAAGGTGTTCTCCAAAAATCTGATGCTCAAATACGGCATCCCGACGGCGGAATACAAGGTGTTCGATAATCCGCAGGAGGCGATTGCCTACATCAAGGAAAAGAACGAATTTCCTACCGTCATCAAGGCGGACGGTTTGGCGCTCGGCAAGGGCGTTATCATTCCCGAAACGTTTGAGGAAGCCGTTGCCGGCGTGAAAGAAATCATGGAGGATAAGGTATTCGGTGCGAGCGGCAACAAGGTCGTGGTGGAGGAATTCCTCACCGGTCCCGAGGTGTCCGTTCTCGCCTTTACGGACGGCAAGTGCGTTAAGCCGATGGTGTCCTCGATGGACCACAAGCGTGCGCTTGACGGCGATAAGGGGCTGAACACCGGTGGTATGGGTACTGTCTCCCCGAATCCGTATTATACCGAGGCGGTTGCCAAGGAGTGTATGGAAACCATCTTCCTCCCGACGATTCACGCGATGAACGCCGAGGGCAGAACGTTCAAGGGCTGCCTGTATTTCGGGCTGATGATTACCCCCAAGGGACCGAAGGTGATTGAATATAACTGCCGTTTCGGCGACCCGGAAACGCAGGTTGTCCTGCCGCGGCTCAAAACGGATATTGTTGATATTTTTGAAGCGATTAACAGTGAAACCCTCTCTGACCTCGCGATTGAATGGGATGAGCGCGCCTGCACCTGTGTGATTATGGCGTCCGGCGGCTACCCGAAATCCTACCCGAAAGGGATTGAGATTACAGGACTGACCGACGGTCAGCTTAGCGGCGTTACCGTTTATCATGCCGGTACCAAGCAGCAGGACGGCAAGCTCGTGACAGCAGGCGGCAGAGTGCTCGGCGTGACCGCGCTCGGCGATACGCTTGAGGATGCGCTGCAAAAGTCTTATGACGGCGTGCGGCAGATTCACTTTGACGGCGCGCACTGGCGTACCGATATCGGCGCGAGAGCGCTCGCGGCAAAATAATGTCTAACCGGATGGTATCTCCATCCGGTTTTTTATACTCTTTTCAAACGGTATGTAATATGCTATACTGAAAGCAAGGGAGGGGAGAGACATGGCGTATTTCAAAAAATCGGTCAGCACGATACTGTGCGTTTTGCTGCTGTGCCTGGCCTTCACCTCCTGCTCGCAGGAGGCGGAATGCTCGCTTGCGAATCAAAATGCCGATGCGACTACTATCAAGGTTTATGAATACCTCTGCGATACCGAGGGCAGCGGCTGCCTGACCGCACAGCAGGAATCCACCTGGATGGGCTCGTCGGAATATGAGATGGAATATATTTTTTCTGCCTCCGGCAAATACCCGGCGATGCGCGGTCTCGATTATATGAACGATGATTTTGACGGCGTGAACGAGCGTGCGCTCGCGTGGTGGAACAAGGGCGGGCTCGTCACCATTTGCTGGCATACAGGCGCTGATTTCAGCGGTGCGTGGGAGGACGCAATGAACGACGAAATCCCCGACTGGAACAAAGCCTTAACGGAAGGCACGCCCGAATACCAAGCCCTTCTTGACGGGATGGATAAAGCCGCCAAGGCGCTCAAAGAGCTGCAGGAGCATGGCGTAACGGTTCTATGGCGACCGTTTCATGAATTTGACGGCGGTTGGTTCTGGTGGGGCAAGGGCGGCAATAAGAATTTTAAAAAACTCTGGCGGCTGATGTACACACGCTACACGGATTACTGGCAGCTGAACAACTTAATCTGGGTGCTCGGCTTTTCGCACAACGGCGAGGATATTAGACCATGGTACCCCGGCGATAAGTACTGTGATATCGTCGGCGCGGACAGCTATGACGGCGGCGCGCAGCCGGAACTGTATCAGGCAGTGCAGAAAGTCAGAGCGAAAAACAAGCCGCTCGTGTTCCACGAATGCGGCGCAAACCCCACGGCGGAAGCATTACAGCAAACCCCGTGGCTCTGGTTTATGACCTGGCACACGGAATATTTAACCGAAAACAATACCCCTGAGGCAATCAAACAGTTATACAACAGCGACTATATGATAACGCTGGAGGAACTACCCGATTTTCATTAAGGAGGTAAAACGATGAAAAATAAACTGTTAGTCGTACTCTTTGCCGTGCTGGCGGTCTTTACGCTGTTTCTCGGTGTGAAGTGCGTGAAAACGGCAGGCGACGCTGCGATGAAAGACTTTGCATACGTGGAAAACGGCGCGTCCGTTGCTGCTGAGGAGGGCGAGCTCGTTGTCGCTATCGGCAAGCTGGTGCCCGTATCCGCTGCTTATGATGAGGAAAATAAACTTGCTTTCACAAATCCGCTCGTTGCCAAAAAGACCGAACTGGAATACTATCGTTAGGACAGCGGCTACGAGTGGAAATCGGATGATATTACCGATACCTATCTTTACGGCGAAATTACCTTAGCAGATGTCATGGTAGATAAGGAAGTGCTGTACCCGTTGATGACAAATGACGAGGCGTATCCAACCGAGGAAACGTTAAACGAAAGCGGATTTGGTATTTACACGTTCGGTGAAGATGAATCAAAGGAATATATCTGCCCCGTATATGACCAGCCGTCGAGCGGTGAATTTACCGGCAGGGTGCGCTATTATTACCGCGGTGTTGCGATTGATGAAGAGAAGGATTACACCGTCATCGGCAAGGTTGAAAACGGAAGGCTGAAAAAGTGCGACCTGAATCTCGCCGATACCGTGCTGGAGGGCAAGTATACGATAGAGGAGCTGGCTAAAAAAGAAAAAACAACCGGCGTCGGCGCAACCGTTTTCTATTTTGTTTTAGCAGCAGGCTTTGGCGCGCTGACCGTGGTATTTATCCGCAAAGCCAGGTATGAATAAGGGGTACTTATGGAAAACAGAAATCCGTTAAAAGTCTATTGCCGCAACTGCGGCGCGCCTGCCGGCTTTGATATTCTGAACCAGACCTATCGCTGCGCTGCCTGCGGCGAAACCACCGGCATTGCAGAGTCCAAGCAGCAGATGCTGCACTGGCGCACGCTGCAAAAGGATAATACACAGGCGTACCTGAGAGGGCAGACAGTGGCGCAGTACGCCTGCTCCTCCTGCGGAGCAACCGTGGTGTTTGAAGGCGGCGAGGCGTCGCAGACCTGCGATTTCTGCGGTAGCAAGCTGGTGCGAAAGGAACTGACCGACGCCGACCAATTGCCTGAGCTGATTATCCCGTTCTTCATCACGCCCGAGGAAGCGCGCCAGCGCCTGCTCGATTGGGGACATAAGTATCAGCATAAGCCCGAGGGCAGAAGCGTTGTTTCGAGTATGGGGCAGTTTAAGGGCTATTACCTGCCGTATCAGCTCGTCAAGGGACCTGTTTACGGCGAGGTCACGCGCGACAGTACGTTTCGCAAATTCCGTGTGGCAGGCTATTTGGAGGGCACGGCGGTCAGCACCTCCAAGCAGCTTGATAACCTGGTGCTTAACGAAGCAGAGCCGTTTGACTGGTCGCAGGCGCGCCCGTTCGAACTCGGCTACATCGCCGGTCATCACGTCAAGCTGTCCGATATTTCGGATGCCGATACAGCAAAACGGGTGAACCGCGAGGTAGAAGCGGAGTTTTTGCCCGAGGTCAGAAAGGTGATGCAAACCTCAGGCTGTGATGTCAATATGAATAACGGCGAGCTGGATACGATTACCGTTTTGCTGCCGATGTATTTCATCAAGGTCGGTAAGCTCACCGCTGTTCTCAACGGGCAAACGGGCAGGATTGCCGTTTCGGGAGACAGAGTAAAAAAGTCGTTCCCGTGGGTGATTGAGCCGCTGCTCGGTACGTTGCTTTGTACACTGCTGTTGTCGATTCCGTATCACTTTGCCCTTGAGCCGATGTTCTTGTTTGTCGCCGTGTTCGGCTGTATCTTCTTTGCTGCGATGGGCGAGGGACGCACCTCCCTGATTGAAAGTATTACAATGCGTTCCCGTGAATCCAAGGCAACGCGTGAAAAGGAAAAGCTCCATATCACCGAGGGCAACGATATTCTCAAAAATCCGTATGGCACGAAACCCGTGTTCATCGAATTCAACGAAAAGAAGAATAGGGACGTGCCGGCAAAAATTAAGTTTTACAGCGTCGGCAGATGGCTGTCAATTCTCTGGAATATCTTTATTCTGGTGATGCTGCCCGCTATTCTTGCCGCCGGTATCCGTCTGCTGCAAATCAGCGAAAGCGGCGAAGCCTTTATGGACGGCTACAAAATCGGCTACGGTGCGGCATGGTATGTTTTAGCCGGTATGATCGCCTTGATTTATTGGATACGCGGCGTACGCTCGGATGTGTATAACCACCCGATTGTCCGTGAAATTCTGCCCGGTGGTAAGACAAAACTGATGGGCAGGCGCGCCGACCGCCGGGTCAGCGTGTTCAGCCTGTTTGGCATCGGCGAGAGGGATAAAGACGGCAAGCGCATTACGCTTTTGCGCGCCTTGTGGGATTTGCGCGGCCTCGGCTTTTTCCTCGGCGGCACGCTGCTTTTCATCCTGCTCGGCAGTACGCTGGCGATTGTTTATTAAAAGATAAAAATTAAGACCTGCAGAACGCCTGCAGGTCTTGAGACTGTCGAAAAAGGGCATAACCGCGCCAAGCT
>CALGGQ010000316.1 GCA_937915775.1 uncultured Clostridia bacterium
ACCTTACAGCCTTCCCCTTTGAGGGGAAGGTGGCTGCGAACATCGTGAGCAGACGGATGAGGTGTCAATAGCAGTGGAAAAGGCTTGGAAACATCGAGTTTCCAAGCCTTTTGGCGCTTTTTGTCTTATGCTCGGGGGCGGTACCTGTGTACAGCTCCCGCTCGCAAAATACAAAATTCTGCTCCTTTTTCCAACGCCTTTCTGCGTGTCGAAATCTGTTATTTGATGATTTCAACACGCAGACACCTCATTCCTGCATAAAATAGGAATGAGGTGTTTTTATGTTTATTTTAATTAAGGTTGGCACGGTTACAAACGCGCAGCGCGCGGTACGACTGCTGAAAATATACGGAATCAAAGCATATATACAGCGGTTGGAAAAACCGAAAAAAGAGGATGGCTGCGGTTATGCTGTTAAAGTAAAAGCAGATAATACGGAGGAAATACTCTCCTTACTGAAGCAAAACGGCGTAACGGTACTCGGAGCGGAAGCGCTATGATTTATTTTGATAACAGCGCTACGACCTATCCGAAGCCGAAAAGCGTTATTCATCGTATGACGGAAGCGATGCAGCTTTATTCCTTCAATAGCGGGCGCAGCGGCTACCGTGAAAGTATGCGAAGCGCGGAGCGTATTTATGCCGTCAGAGAGAAACTCGCGGCAATGTTCGGCTTTCTGCCGCAGAATATTGTGTTCACCAAAAACTGTACGGAAGCGCTGAATATGGCGATTAAAGGCAACGTGAAGCAGGGCGACCATATTCTCATTTCCTCTCTGGAGCACAACAGCGTATACCGCGTGGTGCATAAGCTTTTTCTGGACGGTACGGCGGATTATGATATATTCGGCTATTCCTTTCATCAGGAGGAAATCCTTGACGAGATACGCAAAAGGATAAAGGATAACACGCGCGTGCTGATTTGTATGCAGGCGAGTAACGTATTCGGCGTGACATTTCCGATTACTGAAATCGGTCAGCTTTGCCGGGAAAGGGGAATTCGCTTTATCGTTGATGCAGCGCAGGGTGCCGGTATTTTGCCGTTAAACGCTGAAAAGGACAAAATTGACATTCTTTGCGCACCCGGGCATAAATCGCTGCTGGGGCCGATGGGAATCGGTTTTATGGCGGTCAGAGAGGGGATACGGCTTTCTACAATTACCGAGGGAGGTACCGGCAGCGCCTCCTCCGATGCGCAGCAGCCGGAATTCCTGCCGGACAGATTTGAAGCAGGCACGCTGAATAACCCCGGCATTATCGCGCTGGAAAAGGGAATAGATTATATCAACGAAAATGGGATGCAAACGCTTTATCACCATGAAATGCAGATGACGCAATACCTGTTTGAGGAACTGTTTGACAGGGATAACGTCCTTCTCTATACGCCGAAGCCCGAACTGAACGCCTTTGTTCCGATAATTGCGTTTAATGTCTACGGTAACTCCAGCGAAAAAACAGCGGCGCTGCTCGCTAAGGAGGATATCTGCGTCAGAGCGGGTTATCACTGCTCGCCGCTTGCGCACAAGCATTTTCACACCCTTGATAGCGGCACTGTCAGAATAAGCCTTGGTTGTTTTAATACATTGAAAGAATGTAACAAATTCATTAATGTTGTAAAAAAGTTGTAAATTTACTTTATTTTGCCTAAAATATATGATATTATAAAGAGTAGAATTTTATGATTAAGGACTAATGCTATGTTTGATTTGCAGTTTCTTCAAATGGCATTACAATTCAGATACGTCAGAAATCTGTGGAATACCGTAGTGGACTATTTTAATCAGATTAAAGGTCTGTTCGGCACCTTCGGATTTATTGATTTATTTGATATTTTGTTCGTTGCCGTTGTGCTCTATATGGTCATCAGAATTATCCGTGAAACCCGTGCCATTCAGCTGATTAAGGGCTTACTGTTCCTGGCGGCTCTGTATCTGCTCGTCAGCTTTCTCGGCATGAGTGCTTCGAGTTATATTCTGCGTTCGGTATTCAGTAATATTCTGATTATCGTTGTGATTCTATTCGGTCCCGAAATCCGTAACGTGCTTGAGCAAATGGGTAAGGGCGCTGCCAGGACGTCGCTGCGGCAGATACTCAATTCCGGCATGGCTGTTGAGATTTCCGAAATGAAGCAGACAATTGACGCCACCTGTAAGGCCTGTGCCGATATGGCGAGCGATAAGGTAGGCGCGCTGATTGTGTTCGAAAAGGATACGCTGCTCGGCGATATTATTGCAAGCGGCACGATGATTGAAGCGAAGGCTTCCAAGGAACTGATTGAAAATATCTTCTACCCGAAATCACCGATGCACGACGGCGCGATGATTATCCGCGATACCAAGGTTTGTGCCGCCGGCTGCATTTTGCCGCTGACGAAGGATACCAATATTTCGTCCGACCTTGGCACCCGCCACAGAGCCGGCATCGGTCTGTCGCAGCAAAGCGATGCAATCGTTTTTATCGTCAGCGAGGAAACAGGTCATATCAGCGTTGCGATAAACGGAACACTGCAGCGCGATATCTCCACCGGCGATGTGCGCGATATTCTGACCAGTAACTTTATCCCGTCAGATTCGGACTCCAATGACAAGATGTTTAAGAGACTTGTAAGGAGGTTGAAGAAGTAATGGCAGAGAAGAGAAAAGACATTTCACTCAGACGGCTGATTGCCAACGATAAATCGCTCATCGTTGTGGCGCTGCTGCTGGCAGTGATTATCTGGATTATCACCTCTTTGAATATCGGAACCGATGAAACCAAGACGGTGAATATTGACGTGCCGATTACGCTGGGCGATGAATTCTCCGAGCAGCTCGGTATGCAGTATTTTACGCTGCAGGATACGGTTTCGCTGAATGTGACCATCAGTGGTGCGAAATACGTGATCGGGCAGGTCGGCGAGGATGACTTGAATATCAAATTTGATACCAGCAACGTCAGTCGCGCAGGTGACCAGACCATACCGATTTTAGTC
>CALGGQ010000317.1 GCA_937915775.1 uncultured Clostridia bacterium
TACACGACGCTCTTCCGATCTGTCACAATTGAGGTGGCAAAGACAAAGGAACTTTCGGTCAAGGTAAAGACTACCGGAGATGTCAGGGAAGGTTATGCAATTGCAAGTTTGGATTATCAGCCCACAAGTATTCTGGTTGTAGGTGATCCTGAAGATCTTGCAAAGGTTGATGAGATTCTCATTGATGATATTGATGTTTCAAATTTGAATGAAGATCTTGAAACCTCGCTACAGATAGCGGATTATCTTCCTTCGGGTATTTCGATTGCAGACGGAACAGAAGAAATAATGGTAAAGATAGCTGTTGAAGAGCTTGAAGAAAAGAGCATGTGTCTTACAAGTGACGCAATTAATGTGGTGGGGAAAAATAGTGATTATTCTTACAGCTTTTTGAGTGGAACAAGCTATATGTTTAAGGCGAAAGGATTAAAGGATAAGCTTGATAATCTTAAGGTGACTAATCTGATTCCAAGCATTGATGTTACAGGATTTTCTCCGGGTAAATATACATTTACAGTAAGTATGAAGGAGATTGCAGGCGTTGAGATATTGGATGAAGTTAAGGTAGAGGTGGAAATAACGCAAAATTAATAGTGGGGGATTTCTATGATAACGCAGAAGGTTGTGGTTAATGACCCATTGGGATTACATCTTCGCCCCGCAGGAGTTATTTGCGAGGAGAGTTTGAAATATGAATCAAAGATACAAATAAAAAAAGGAACCAGTCTGTTAAATGCAAAAAGCGTTCTTGGGATTCTCGCGGCCAGGGTTAAATGTGGCGATGAAATTGAACTGTTGTGTGATGGTCCTGATGAACAGGAAGCAATGGCCAGACTTGTGGAACTGCTTACAGGCAGGGAGTAAAGATAATATATATGCCGGAGATGAATTATATATTCTCAATAAAGGGAAATATTATGTTTTGTAACAGGATGGGAGGGATTATATGTTACATGAAGAATCTAAGGAAAAGATTGAAAGACTTAAAAAGATTGTTGCTGATAGCGATAATATAGTTTTCTTTGGTGGGGCAGGTGTTTCGACTGAAAGTGGCATACCTGATTTCAGAAGTGTTGACGGACTTTATAATCAGAAGTATAAGTATCCACCTGAGGTCATGGTAAGCCACAGCTTCTATGTTAATCATACTGATGAGTTTTTTGAATTTTACAGGAATAAGATGTTAGCACTTGATGCAAAGCCGAATGCGGCACATCTGAAGCTCGCTGAGCTGGAAGAAAAAGGAAAGTTGACGGCGGTTGTTACGCAGAATATCGACGGGCTGCACCAAAAGGCAGGCAGCAAAAACGTCTACGAACTGCACGGCAGTGTGCACCGCAATTACTGCCTGCGCTGTCATCGCTCCTATAGCGCCGATTATATCAAGCATTCCGACGGTGTTCCGCACTGTGACTGCGGCGGGCTGATTAAACCTGATGTTGTGTTATATGAGGAGGGACTGGACGATGCCACAGTCAGCGGTGCGCTACGCGCCATTGCCAACGCTGATTGTCTGATGGTTGCCGGTACCTCGCTGAACGTCTATCCCGCTGCATCATTTATCCGCTATTTCAGCGGCAAGTATTTCGTGCTGATTAACCGTGATGCGACGCCGGCGGATGGCTATGCCGATTTAGTGATTCACGACAAGGTCGGCGAAGTGCTTTCCCAAATAACTGTTGAGAGGTAATTATGAAAAAAATATTCTGTACCGTTCTGGCGGCAGTTTTGATGCTGTCAGTCTTTACCGCCTGTTCCCAAAAGCCGGAAAACCAGCCCTCTGCAGAGAGCGGCAGCACGGTCAACTTCGGGCTGCAGTTTACATACGATGCTGCTTATGCGGATTATAACGGAAGCGTTGTTTCTGCATTTGAGAGCCTTTGCGACGCAGTGGTAAACTTTGAGAGCAATGTCAGAATGAATATGTATCTTTACGACAATGTTATGCGTCTCTTTTATACCTCCTTCCCGCTTAATGTGCTTGTGAAGGATATTAAGGTGTCTGAGGATAATTCCGGTGTTGAATTGACCTATCTGTATGATAAAGAGATACATACGAATGCGGTAAACGAGTTTTCTGCCAAGGTGCTGCAAATGAAAGAGGAGTGCCTGCAGGACAGCGACAGTAAGGAAGCCTATATCATCAAGGCGTATCATTACGTTGCCTCCCATATCAATATCAGTGATGATGCGACGATTATGCTTTATGATACGGTGATGAAAGGGGAGGGCTCCTCCTATTCCTATTCCTCACTGTTTGAATATCTGCTGCTGCAAAACGGTATTCCGGCGTACCATGTGATAGCCGATGGTGAAAACGGCGGCGGCTGGGGTGTGGCTCAGTTTGAAATGGGCGGGTTTTTGTATTTTGCCGATGTGATGTCAGAATATTATGCTAACGGCGGCGAGCAGTTAACCTGCTTCGGGATGACAACGCAGGAGATTGCAAAGGATGCGTTGAGCAAGCCGCAGTATACTGACCAGACCGGCGCTAAGGAGGCAACCGATGTCACCTTTGACTTCTGCCGTGCCTGCACCGCGTGGGAGATTAAGGATAACAAATTATTGGTGACGAATAATGACGGAATTGTTATTAAATATGCACTATAAATGAACTGAATGTGATTGAAATATTAACACTATTTGTACAATATAAACAAAAAGTAAACTGTTAAAAATACCTGTTGACTTTTCAAAATCAAGCGCTATAATGTCGGCAACAAAGGAAATGAAACACATTTCTTTTGAATAAGATAAGGAGGCGCAAGAATATGATGAAGTTACTGATGAAGTGTGCGGAAATCTTAGCCATGGGCGACCCTGCTTATGTGGAATGCGTAAGATTAAGCAAGTAATGGAACAGAGAAAAAGTGAACAGTAGCGAACCGGTAGACACTTTTGTGCTATCGGTTCGTTTCTTTATTGTCAAATAGACAAAAGTATGGTATGATGATTTTATTAAATAGGAAAAGGGTGAGAGAATGGCTGATTCAGTCCGCACCAAAATTAGCAGTTTACTGAACAACGTCCGTTACTACTGGAAGGAGCCGCCCAAGGGCAAGTTTATGTCCTTTAAGGAAATCGCGGCGTATGCTTTCGGCGGTATCGGAGCGTATTTCATTATCCAGCTCGGCTCTACTTTGATTGTCAGCACGACGAATATTATTGTCAGCACGGCAATCGGCGTTGGGCCTGCGCATACGTATATCATCTATTTGTTGGCAACCTTTCTGAATATCCCTCTGACGGGTATTCGCGCCAATATGATTGATAATACGCGCGGCAAGGGCGGCAAGTACCGACCGTATCTGCTCTCGATGGGTATTCCGACGGCGCTGATTGCGCTCGTTTATGTCTGGTTCCCGTATCAGCAGATGTACTATCTGTTCCCGGGCAAGATTCTGTCTTACGAAAAGGGGTACTGGATTAAGCTCGCTGTCGTCTTTATCTGCAATCTGGCGCTGCATTTCTTTTTCAACTTCTTCCGCGACGCTTATGAAAATTTAATCCACGTTCTGTCGCCGAACACGCAGGAGCGAACAGACGTACTCGCGGTCAAGGCGGTTGTCTATTCACTGGCGCCATCCATTATGAACATTGTCAATCCGGTGATTGCACAGGTATTTGCCGACAACGATCAGACGAATATCCTTGTTTACCGGATTACCTACCCGATTTATGCCGTTATCGGTATCGCGCTGACGATTGTCGTGTTTGCGAATACGAAGGAAAAAATCGTACAGGCAAAGACGCATACCATTCAGATTCGCTTTACGGACGCTTTGAAAGAGGTCGCCAAAAATAAGTATTTTTGGATTATTGCGCTTGCCGGCTGGCTCGGTTTTCTGGAGCTTGCTTATACAAATGTGCTGCTCTTTAATCAGAGCTACGGTCATACGGTGGATGCGGGTATGTATGCCGTTGCGTGGACGCTGATTGGCAACGCTTCTCTGTGGGGCATGCTGTTTGCGCCGTTCTTTGTGAAGCGTTTCGGCAAAAAGGCGGTGCTCATCACCGTGAATATGATGAACGTTGTGTGCATTGTGCTGATGCTGGTGAACGTGCGGAACTTCTGGTGGCTGGTTGTCTGTATCTGGCTGAACTACCTGTTCGGCTCGGTGGAGCAGATTACCACGCCGGCGATTCAGGCGGATATCCGCGATTATCAGCAGTATCGCACCGGCGAACGGATTGACGGTATGTTTGCAGCGGTTGCCACAATCGGCAATCTGGTCACTCTTGCCACCTCAGCTGTGCTGCCTGCTGTGCAGGAAAAGTTCGGCATCTATGAGGGCAACGGGTTTGAAAAGCCGTTTGATATTCTCGATATTAACACAGGCGATCCGAACTTACTTTACCGCTTCCTGCCGGCGCTGATTATTATGGCTGCCGTCGGCGCATTCCTGAATGTCGTTCCGTACTTCTTCTACGATTTCAATGAGAAAAAGCAAAAGAGCGTTATCCGCGTGTTGCAGGTGCGCGCGCTGTTTGAGGATTATTCCAATAATGCGCTGAATCACAATCAGATTGTAGAAGCCATTGACCTGGTAGAAAATGCGCGGGAAATGGCGCAGCAGCAGCCCAGACCGCTCGATAAATCCGATAAGAAAGCGTATAAGGAAGCGAAAGAATATAACGAGGAAATCGAGATTTCGCAGTTCGTCTGTAAGGAACTCGATAAGTTTGATTCCGACCTCGGCAAGCATAAGCTCGCGGTATATAGCGAAATCTATGCGCAGGGGATTGACTTTGTCAAATCCGTCAACCTTGACACCGTCAAGGAGGAGGTAGCCAAGGCAAAGGCCCTCCAGAAGAATACAGACGAAGAAAAGGAATTCCGTGCTTTCTCTATTGAACTTGCAAAGAGCAAGCTCTCCGCCAGACGTGCCTTTGATAAGTATTACGGCACGTTAAATGAATTCAAGGAGCCCTCGATGGAAGCGCTGACCGCATTGTTTGACAAAGAGGATGCGCTTGATGAGCAGTTGTTTGAGCTGGCAGAGAAGAAGGATAAAGCCGGCGCCAAAGCCTTGACAAAGGAAAAGAAAGCATTGCAGGCGCAGCAGAAGGTGCTGATGGATGAATTTGCCAAGTTCAACCGCGCCGCTAAACCGTACAATGATGCGAAGAAACTTCTGAAGCAGGCAGAAAACTACAGCCAGCTGGATGAAATTGCCGCGATGTATGAGGAAGCCAAGCTGGCGGCGGAAGCCGAGGAGCGTGAAGCGGATGCTGAGCGCGAGCGAAAAGCGCTTGAGGAACAAGCAGAGCTGGAAGCCCGCAAGGCAAACAAGAAAAATAAGCAGAATTAAGCTAAAAAGAGCGGATTTTTCCGCTCTTTTTATTGTATTTATTGATATAGTATGATATAATTAAGAAAAAACAGGAGGCAAAGAATGACGTATCGTGATAAATATAACCTCTGGCTGACTTTCGATGCCGCTACCAAAGCAGAGCTGGAAGCCATTACAGACGAAAAGGAAATAGAAGATAGATTTTATAAGGATTTGGCATTCGGTACGGGCGGTCTGCGCGGTATTATGGGTGCAGGCTCTAACCGTATGAATCGCTATACCGTCGGCAAAGTAACCTTCGGGCTTGCCAATTTTTATAAAACAGTCAATGCGGAAAATCCGTCCGTTGTCCTTGCCTATGATTCGCGTAATCACTCGGCGGAATTTGCAAAAACAGCAGCAGGTATTTTTGCCGCTTGCGGCTTCAAGGTGTATCTGTTTGAAACGCTGGTGCCGGTGCCGATTCTGAGCTTTTCCGTTCGTCATCTCGGCTGCACCTGCGGCGTGATGATTACCGCGTCTCACAACCCGAAGGAGTACAACGGCTATAAGGTGTACGACAGCACGGGCTGTCAGCTTTGTACGGAGGACGCCAAAAACGCGATAGGCTATATCAATGCGATTGAGGATTTCTCTGCCATTCCGTTTGACGATGCTTCGGACAAAATCACCTATATCGGCGAAGAAGTTATCCATGCTTTTCTTGATAAGGTCAGCGAGCAAAGTGTTTATACTGCTCCGTCCGATATCAAGATTGTGTACACACCGCTGCACGGCACAGGTAATCTGCCTGTCCGCGCGGTGCTTGAAAACTATAATGTCACCGTCGTGAAGGAGCAGGAGCTGCCAGACGGCAATTTCTCCACCGTCAGAAGCCCAAATCCTGAGGAAAAGGACGCGCTGAATTTAGCCATTGAACGCGCAAAGGAAATTGACGCAGATTTAGTGCTCGGCACTGACCCGGACTGCGACCGCGTTGGCATTGCTGTGAGAAACGGCGATGATTACGTGCTCTTTACCGGTAACCAGACCGGCGCGCTGCTTGTCAAGTTCATCTGCGAAATGCATAAAGCGGAGCTGAACGAAAAGTCAACGCTGGTGAAAACGATTGTGACGAGTGAGCTCGGCGCCAATATCGGCAGAAGCTACGGCGTGCAGGTGGAGGAAACGCTGACAGGCTTTAAATATATCGGTGATAAAATCAATCGCTACGAAGCTGCAGGCGATAAGGAGTTCGTCATCGGCTATGAGGAAAGCTACGGCTACCTCGTCGGTACGCATGCAAGAGATAAGGACGCCGTTGTCAGCTCCATGCTGATTTGTCAGATGGCAGCGTGGTACTATAATCACGGCAAAACGCTGTATGACGGCTTGCAGGAAATATATCATGAATACGGCTACTACCTTGATTACCTTGACAGCTTTGTCTTAAAGGGCAAGGACGGCAGCGAGAAGATACAAAGGCTGATGGTGCTGTTCCGCGAAAAGGGAATGGCGCTGCTGGACGGCATCAAGGAGATTATCGACTTTAAAGACGGTATCCGCGATTTGCCGAAGGAGAACGTGCTCAAGTATATCTTTACGGACGGCTCCTGGATGGCAGTCCGTCCGAGCGGCACGGAGCCGAAAATTAAGGTTTATTATTCCATCGTTGATGAGGATAAAGCACGGGCGCAGGCGCGCCTTGATACCATCAGAAAAGTAATGGGAGATATCATTCAGGCATAGGTAAGCATATGACAGTTCAGCAATATATCGAAAACATCATCCAGCCGAAGCTGCAGGGCGATGGCGGCTGGGTGGAATATCAGTCGCTTGACGGAGAAGCATTAACGCTTGTATTCCGCGGGGAATGCTCTAAGTGTATGATTTTACACCGCTGCACCGCGTGGATTGAGGAGCAGATAAAGGCGGACTTAAACCGTCAGGTCAAGGTCATTGCCGTGCGCAAAAGACCGTATTTTCAGGAGGTATAGGGTATGGCTCATATTAAGGTGGAACGCCGCTCTATGCGCCCTGAGGAATGGACGAGGCTGCGCTACGGCTGGCTGAAAAAATATGTATATGATAAAAAATGGGAGATTGAGAATCTCTTGATTCGTGATGCCCGTCAGGTGTCCGAAATGGAGTTTGAATATTATTCTGAGGATTACCGACCGCTCAAAAAGGGCGATATGTATTTTACCCCTGACGGTACCGCGTTCATCAAAGCAGATGTTAAGGTGCCGAAAGAACTGCAGGGTAAGGAACTCTGGCTTGTGCTGAAAACCGCGGCGGAAATCTGTGTGAAGATTAACGGCGTCTACGTCGGCGGTGTGGACCCGAACAGAGAACGGATGCTGCTCTCGCCCTATATTGAGCTGAACACCGAGTACTACGACCTCGGATTGCCCAAGCGAGACGAGACCGACGACCAGATCACCACGGATGCTGCCATGGCCATCAAAAAGCACCATGTCGGCGTCAAGTGCGCCACGATCACGCCGAACGCGCAGCGGGTGGAGGAATACGGGCTCAAGCAGATGTGGAAGAGCCCGAACGGCACGATCCGCGCGGCATTGGACGGCACGGTGTTCCGCACACCGATCCTGACCGACTGCATCCATCCGGTCGTAAAGAACTGGAAAAAGCCGATCACGATCGCTCGCCACGCCTATGGCGATGTCTACAAGGCCACAGAGTACCGTGTCCCGGAGCGGGGCAGGGCCTACCTGGTCTTCCTGGGTGAATACGGGGAGAAATTCGACGAGACGATCTATGATTTTGAGTGCCCCGGCGTGCTGCAGGGCATGTATAACAAGGACAGCTCCATTGCGTCCTTTGCCCGCAGCTGCTTTTCTTATGCACTGTCCTCCGGGCAGGACCTGTGGTTCTCCGCCAAGGACACGATCTCCAAGCAGTACGACCAGACCTTCAAGCAGATCTTCCAGAAAATCTATGACGAGGAATACCGCGAGCAGTTCGAGCAGGCCGGCATCACCTATTTCTATACGCTGATCGACGACGCGGTCGCC
>CALGGQ010000318.1 GCA_937915775.1 uncultured Clostridia bacterium
TGATACACAGTTATTTACCATTTTTTCCTCTTTGGTTATCAGTTAATGTTCAAAAAGTTTAAGTGGTTGATTTTGCTGTGTTTTTAAAAATCATAAAAAACGGTTCTACAATTTTTCCGTTAATCTCATCAAAAAGGTTAAGATCTTGATTTATAAAGAAAAAACCACCTCGAAAGGTGGCTTTATAAATTGGAGCGGGCAATGGGATTCGGACCCACGACATCAACCTTGGCAAGGTTGCGCTCTACCCCTGAGCTATACCCGCATCGCTTTGATGGGTTACTTAATAACACATCAAAAATAAAATGCAAGAACTTTTTTTCAAATTATGATATTCTTTAATTACAACCAAAATATATGCAGTAAGGTTATATCGTCAAAACAGTCTATTTTATAATTCTTTTGAAGACTCTGAGAAGATTGTCGTTAACTCCGTTTGCCGCCTGTATTGTAGCAATCATAAGTTCATCGCTTTCAATATCTGAAAAATTAACGTCATAACCACTATGGCGTATTAACTGTGCGATAAACAGGCGCTGCGTTCTGCCGTTGCCTTCTCTGAACGGGTGAATCATATTTGTAATCTGATAAAAGTCAACTATGTTTTCAATAAATTCATCAAAGGAATTATGACGGAAGAAATCGTTATCTTTCAGCCTTTTGAAGCAGGCTTCCATTAATTCAGCAATTTTATTGGCCTCAGCAAAGCTCGTTCCTTTCTTGCTCATATTGATTGTGCGGTATTCACCTGCCCAGTCATAAATATCTTCAAAAAGGAACCTGTGAATTGCTTTATAATGCTCAACGTCAAAAGAGTCCGTAATCGGCATTGCTTCCAGTTCGCTGGCCTTTGCAAAGGTAACAGCAGCTTCAAATTCTTTTAACTTTTTATCATCTTTTATGCCGAGTTTGTTTATCAGACAGGAAGTGCCTTCGTAACAATCCTCTGTTATTGCGTCGATACTGTAACCCATTATGCGCCGATTCCTTGCATTGATTTTACAGCGGATATATATTCCGCCATTGTGATTTCTTTATTGAGTAGCTTTTCACAAAGCTTTTTGTATTCAGGCAGAACAACAAAGCCTTCCATTTCAAGGGAGGCCATTGCATTATTCATCGCTCTTTCATTTATCGGGCTCATTATATCACTCCTGAATCATTACTTATATAATACACTATTGTTACCGAACAATCAAGGGAATAACTTTTTATGTCTTTTAACCAATTAATATTTATTGATATTCTTTCAAATCCGCGGTTAACAGACGGATGCGTGAAATCTCCTTCCATTCGTAATCCATATCCATCAATCGCAAAATGGTATCGAATAATAACGTCGGATTGAGGTTCACCTTTGTTCCGGCAAACAGGCGGAGATTCAGGATAATCTGTTCTCCTCTTAAAGACACGCCGTATTTGACGATAAACTGCTTGATGTCCGTTTCCTTCATCACGCGGCGCTTGCCCTGCTTCGCCTTTTTGAGCGCCAGAATCTGTTCGGAATCCAGCACGGCTTTTAACTTTTCCAGCGCTGCGTCATTATCCTCAAATTCGAGCTTGAAAACATAGTCGCTGTAGGCAATCGCCTCGCTGTCCATAAAGTCCTCATAAACGTCCGTCACGCGAATCCCGACGGGCAGGACGCTGTTCAGCCTGTCCTTGATTTCCTCGTTCGTCAGCTCGTCCAGAATGCGGATATCAACATTTTCGCAAAGGCTTTCCACGCCGAGAGAAAGCGGAAGCGAAAAGCTCATATACGGATGCGGATTAAAGCCCTCGGTGTACCAGAGATTGATTTTAGCACGCGCAAACGCACGGGAAAACGCGCGGTTGATATCAAGGTGCGAGATATATTTCGCCTGCCCAGTTTTGCTGAAACGGATTCTAATTTCTCGCATCGCAATGTCCTCCGTTCAGTTTGTTCGCACCGCAGCCGGCGCACTTGATGCGGCAATGTGGCGTTACCTCATTTCTGTGAGCTTTTCTGTTCTCATTTTCAAGGAATTTACGCGATACGCCGTAGTCTAAGTGGTCCCAGGGTAAAACCTCGCCAAACGGGCGTCTGCGCTGTGTATAGAAATACGGGTCAAGCCCCGCTTCCTCAAACGCCTTCATCCACACGTCAAACTGAAATTGGTCGTCCCACGAATCGAATTTACAGCCGTTTCGGAAGGCATTATAAATGACTTTTGACAGCCGCCTGTCACCTCTGGCAAAAACGCCCTCTAAAAGCGAGGTCGGCGTCTGATGATAGGACACGCGGATTTTTTTGCTCGGAATGGAGGCAAGCAGATGCGCCTGCTTTTCCTTGAGCGATTCCATCGTATCCTCCGGCTCCCACTGGAACGGCGTAAACGGCTTCGGAATAAACGACGCGCAGGAGATGGAAACCTGAACGCCCGTTCCCTTCTGCCGTTCGGGATTGCGGTAAAAGGCGTGCACCACGCTCATGCCGAGGTTGGCAATGCCCTCGATATCCTCCATCGTCTCTGTCGGCAAGCCCATCATAAAGTATAGCTTGACGTTCGTCCAGCCATTATTAAACGCCTTGGTGCAGGTGTTAATCACTTCTTCTTCCGTAATGTTTTTATTAATAACATCGCGCAGCCGCTGGGTACCGGCTTCCGGGGCAAAGGTGAGCCCACTTTTGCGCACACTTTTTATGCGGTCAACAAGCTCCTTGCTGAAGCTGTCGATACGCAGCG
>CALGGQ010000319.1 GCA_937915775.1 uncultured Clostridia bacterium
GGCATTGATTGTAACACAATTTTCAACACTATGCAACTAGGGATTTATTTCGAAAAATGCCCCTTTTTTTCAAGTGATTCTTCAGACTAGAGGGAAGTTCTTATGTTCTATTTTAAGATATCTACCGTACGCTTGACAGGGGGGAGCGTTTGGAAGTAGCCTTGCGATGGAATCGGTACACGGAGGCCCCCATGATTGAAGACGACATAGACGGATGGCTGCAGGCACGGCAGGACACGAAATACCGGGAAATGCAGGTCAAAATCCTTCCGTCGCTGTCCTCTGACGCCATAATCGGTGTACGGACGCCGGACCTGCGGAAGTACGCAAAGGAGCTCGGCAAGCGGGAAGACGTGAACGAATTCCTTGCTGCCCTTCCGCACCGTTTCTTTGAAGAAAACAACGGCAAAGAGTTTATTCATTATACCAGTAATGAAGTAGAGCAGTTATCGGTTAACCGCATTCAGTATTATCACTTTTTCAGAAGAAGGCGCAATACTTTTACCAAATATCTGGCGCAGATTGCGCTGAGAATTCAGAAACTGCTGCACGTTAATCGCCTGAAGGGAACGAATATTCAGGTTCAAAAGGGCTGCAACTGGTTCAGCATTACCGGTGAACTGGCGCATTACATTGTTTCGCATATGAAGGAATATGAAAAGGTATTTCGTTATTCCTATTGCGGCGACGAGACCTTTATTCAGACGATTGTGGAAAGCACGCCTTTTAAAAAAAACGTCTTTATGCCGAATTGCAATAACAATCATGATGCCTGTATGCGTCTGATTGATTGGGAACGCGGCAATCCGTATATCTGGCGGACGGAGGATTACGAGCTTATCAAGAATTCACCCTGTGTTTTTGCGCGGAAGTTTGATATGAATACGGATGCGCAGATTGTAGATAAAATCCTGGAGAATCGTTAAAGTTAAATGAGCATAAAATGTAAAACGCAAAAAAACAGAATACTTCTCTTGATGCCTGTTCTGATTACGGTTTTAGCCTTGGCGACGAAGATGGTGCGCTTTATCGTCAATGACGATATCGGGATGATGCGCATTGCGGAAAGTTATGCGACCAATGCGCGCAGCGAGCACCTTATCTTTATGAACGTGGTTTACGGTTATCTGCTCAAGGCTCTGTATCATTTTTTCGGCAGTGTAAACTGGTTCGTCCTGCTGGAACTGTTTGTGCTGAATATTGCTTTTATCGCGCTGTTTTATATCGTTTTACATTTTCGTGCAGGTGCTGTCGGCGTTGCAGCGCTGTGCTGTGCCGAGCTGTTTTTCCTGGCGAATTTTACCTTTACCTCCATCGCGTTTGTCTGTGCGCTTGCCGGTATGCTGTGGATGCTGACGTTTGTCAGGGAGCTGAAACAGGAAAATATAAAGCATATCGTTATTTCGGTAATTCTGTTCTCGCTCGGCTTTCTGATGCGAAGCGGCGGAACCTATTTACTTACGGTTGCCCACTGTATACCCGTGATGGCGTTTGCATGGTTGAAAAAGCGCAATAAAGCTTCGGTGATAGCGCTGATGTTGGTTCTGTGCACAGTCTGCAGCTTTACCGCCTCCGGCATTAATAAGAACTATCAGGAAAACATTCCGGATGAAACCTATTTTAATGAGTTCAATGAATATCGCTTTGAAGCAACCGACGGCGGTGCATTTAATTACACCTTGCACAGTAAAGAGCTGAAAGAGGCTGGCATCACCAGAATTGATTACCGTCTTCTGAGCCATTGGACTTTTGCGGATAGAAATGTTTTTACCGGCGATACGATGAAAGCCGTTGCCGATAGCCGGGATTTTAATGAAAAATACCAGCTCAGTGTACCAAAATTACTGAAAGCTTTCTTTGAGTTGGAAAAATTGCCTGCTTTGGTTTTAGCGTTATTGATTTTCTCTGTTTTGATACTGCTGTTCGCTAAAAGGTGCCGATGGGAAGCCTTGTGTTCCGCACTGTTTACCTGCGGAGGAATCGGCTATCTGTTTTTCAGACGCCGTGCGCTGGAACGTGTTACTGACGGTGTTATACTCTGCGGTTTTATCCTGCTTCTTTATATTGTCATCTCTGCTTATCCTGATCTGACGAAGCGTATCGCTTCAAAAATCAAACTGAAAGTTCCCAAGAAGAACGCCGTTATTGCTTCGTTGTGTGCGCTGATGGTAGTGGCTACCTGCGCTTTTAATGTTTATCATTTATCAGTGTTTAAGGCGAGAGGGAATGCCATATCAGATGTGCTGGAATACATGGAAGAAAACGACGACGTGATCTATCTGAGTGATCCGTACTGTTTTGATAAATATCTTGATAATACCGTTAGCGACCATATTTTAAAACCGTATGTTTTTGATACTGTTAAGGTCTATACGATGCTTGGCGGCTGGTATATCTATTCCGATTATTATTATGATTATATGGAGCGTATCGGACTCGGCAAATACAGTGATTCTGCGATTTCAGCGCTGCTGGATGAAAATGTGTATTACATCACCAAGAAATTCCCGGCAGATACGTTTGTAACATATTTCAAACAGCATTATAAGAAAAAAGTTGCATATGATGTCATCAAAGAATACCCTGATAAAAATATAGTTATTTATAACTATTATGAAATACCTTAGTGTAAGGAATTTGATTCGCCTCATTGCCTTTTAATTATATATTTGATATAATAACAATAATATTTTACAAAGAAACTGTGGAGAGAATTATGAAAAAAATATCGTTTGTTATTCCATGTTACGGCTCACAGGACACCATCAGATCGGAAGAGCACACGTCTGAACTCCA
>CALGGQ010000320.1 GCA_937915775.1 uncultured Clostridia bacterium
CCAATGTTCTCAACGTCGGCGGTGATTCCTCCTCCGATGCCTCCAAGGCCCTGCGCAAGGCCTTTGCCACCATCTTCAGCGTCTACCGTGATGTGGCCATCAGCTCCTATTACGGCGAGCGCGCAGCTGTCATCAACTATCCGATCTCCAACACCTCCTGGGCAGCCCCGCGTCCTGCAGATGACGGTTATCAGATTGCCTTCTCTGTTGACGCAGATGGCAACTCCATCTTTACCTCCGCTATGACCGACGAGGAGAAGTATGCCGCAGCGCTGCAGGCCTCCCTCGGCTGGTTTGAAAAGGCCGGCTACACCGTCGAAGACGGCAAGCTCACTGCTGCTCCGGAAGGTGCAAAGCTTGACTACGAAGTTTGGATTCCTGCTGACGGTTCGGGCGACCACCCGTCCTTCATGATGCTTAACCTTGCTTCCGACGCACTTGCTAAGATTGGCTTCACCCTTAATGTTAAGGACCTTGCCAACTCTGCTGACCTGTGGACGGGTATTGAGGCAGACCAGGTTCCGATGTGGTGTGCTGCTTGGGGTGCAACTCCGGATCCGGATATGTATCAGATTTACTATTCAGGCATTGAGTCCGGTGCAGAAGCCGGCGGCTCCAACTATATGTATGACATCGCAGATCCCGAACTTGACCAGCTCATCCTTGATGCTCGTAAGTCCATGGATCAGTCCTACAGAAAGCAGATGTACAAGACCTGTCTTGACATCATCGTTGACTGGGCTGTTGAGATTCCTGTATATCAGAGACAGAACGCTGTTATCTTCTCCACCGAGAGAGTTAACATCGACACTGTTACCCCGGATATCACAACATATTACGGATGGTTACAAGAGGTTCAGAATATCGAGCTTAACTAATTTAGGCAAGAATTCAATTCCTTGACTTTTCGTGGGGCAGATAGGGAAACTTATCTGCCCTATTTCCGCCGAATAGGCTTTAAGGCTTTAAAGCGGACGAATGTTTATTACATATCAATAAGCTATTTTGATAAGAGTAGGGGACGGCGTCCTCGACGTCCCGTCAAAGTAGTGAGATGGTTTATTGATATGTAATATGAAACATATCTTAGTACACAAATTGAGGAGATGAAACAGTGCGTAAGTACATCATCAAACGATTGCTGCTTTCAGTAGTCATTTTATTTTTCGTAGCGTTTATTATCTATGCGTTAATGCGCTGCCTTCCCACCTCCTACGTTGAGGCAATGGCACGTCAGAAGTCCATGCAGCCCGGCTCCAAGAGCTTTGAGGAATGGATGGAACAGCTGTCTGCTATGTATAATATGGACAAGGGTATCATCCCCGGCTTCTTTGCGTGGCTCGGTCAGATGCTGCGTGGCGATTTCGGCGACAGCTGGCGCTGGACGGTTCCCGTTGTTCAGAAGTTTAACGACACCGTTTGGCTTTCCTTCGTGATGGGCTTGATTTCCTTCTTCTTTGAAATCATCATCGCCATCCCGCTCGGCGTTATTGCCGCCACGAAGCAGTACAGCAAAACGGACTATGTGGTATCCGTTGTGGCGCTGGCAGGTATTTCGCTGCCGACCTTCTTCTTTGCGTCACTGCTGAAACTGGTCTTTTCCGTCAAACTCGGCTGGTTCGACCTGTACGGTCTTGTCGGAAGAATGTACGACCAGTTAAGCCCCGGCGGTCAGCTGCTTGATAAGGCGCATCACCTGGTCATGCCGATTGTCACGCTGGTGGTTATCAGCATGGGTTCACTGATGCGTTATACCAGAACGAATATGCTGGAGGTGCTCAATGCCGATTATATCAGAACGGCAAGAGCCAAGGGACTTTCCGAGCGCAGAGTTATTTATCATCACGCGTTCAGAAATACCTTAATTCCTATTGTTACCATCATCGGCGGCTCGCTTCCGGGTCTGTTCTCCGGTGCGCTGATTACGGAAACGCTGTTCGGTATTCCCGGCATCGGCTTCGCTTCCTATTATTCCATGGTAGCAGGCGACATTCCGTTTTCGATGTTTTTCCTGGTATTTACCGCAGTCTTAACGTTGCTCGGCAACCTGATTTCGGATATTCTTTATGCCGTGGTTGACCCGAGAGTCAGAGTATCGTAAGGAAGGGGGAGAAGAATATGAGCGAAAATACGAAAGTACCTTCCGAAAACAATGAGCAGCAGTATTCCTTAAGCGACGACAGACGAGTCAAGGTATTGTCTCCCGGCGCACTGGTAGCCAAGCGTTTCTTCCGTAACCGTCTGGCAGTTACCGGTTTGGTGATTCTGCTTGCGATGTTTATTTTCTCCTTCGTGGGCGGTCTGGTTTCTCCTTACGGTCAGGACCAGAAGTTTTACAGAATTGATATGCAGGCAAAGGATTATGCCGGTGTTCTGCATAACGAGGAATTCCGTTACACTGTTGCCGACAAGGATTTATTCAAGGGCTCCGTTCAGGCGCAGACGCTGCTGAATATCACGCGCGGTAACACGGAGTTTGAGTATAATAATACAAAATATACGCTGACGAAAATCAGCGAGGATATTTATTCCGTCAGTGTGGATGGTAATATTGTCGGTATCGCAAGCAAGGAGCTTGTCAATTCGTCCGCTAAGGATACAGATTTCTCCTTCGAGTTTACCTATGACGCGCTGACAACGCACGCGCAGGGCGGCAACGCCTTCACGAGCGACGGCAAGAATTATTCGATTGACGCAGACGGCGTTGTCTTTGACGCAAGCGGTACGGAGATTGCCTATGTCAGCTCCTATATCGTTCGTGCCGTGATGAGCGACGTATTCTTCAGCCGTGAATTCAAGCAGGAGCTGATTGACGCGGTTGAAGCAGGGGAAACCTCCTTCAAATATACCGATGAAAACGGTACCGAGGCGGAATACATCCTGCATTTTGACGCCGCTACCAACGCCTGGGACGTTAAGCAGGAGACGGAAACCCGAGTTTTTGATACCTATTCCGGTCCCTCTAAGAAGCACTGGCTC
>CALGGQ010000321.1 GCA_937915775.1 uncultured Clostridia bacterium
CGTGACCTGCGGCAGCACCGAAGCGATGATGGCGGCAATGATGACCGTCACCAACCCGGGCGACAAGGTGATTGTGTTCTCGCCGTTCTACGAAAACTACGGCGCTGATACCATCCTTTCGGGAGCAGAGCCGATTTACGTTCCGCTCTATCCGCCCGAATTCAACTTCAAGCCCGACGAGCTGGAGGCGGCGTTCAGGCAGAAACCAAAGGCGTTGATTCTCTGCAATCCGTCGAACCCCTGCGGCAAGGTGTTTACTTACGATGAACTGAAAATTATTGCGGCTTTAGCCGAAAAATACGACGCGTTCGTGATTACCGACGAGGTGTACGAGCACATTGTCTACGCGCCGCACAAACATACCTATTTTGCTTCATTACCCAATATGTGGGAGCGGACTATTTCCTGTTCCTCGCTTTCAAAAACCTATTCCATCACAGGCTGGCGCTTGGGATATATCATCGCTCCGCCGCACATTATCGACGTGGCAAAAAAGGTGCACGATTTTCTGACCGTCGGCGCTGCTGCTCCCTTGCAGGAGGCGGCGGTAACCGGATTGAATTTCAGTGATGACTACTACAAACAGTTGCAGGATAAATACACCGAAAAGCGTGATTTGTTTTTAAGGGGCTTGGACGATATCGGCATCGCGCATACCGTTCCGCAGGGTGCGTATTATATTCTGCTCGATATCTCGGAATTCGGTTACAAAAGCGACCTCGAATTTTGTGAGTTGCTGGCGAGAGACGTGGGCGTCGGCGCTGTCCCGGGTTCCAGCTTCTTCCGTGAGGACGTTAACCACCTGATTCGCTTGCATTTCGCAAAGAAAAACGAAACGCTTCATGAAGCACTCAACCGCTTGGAGCACATCAGAACAAAGATTAAAAAGAAATAGTTTTTCACATTAACAATAAAAGCAGCACCCATCTTCGCTTGGAATTAGGGTACTGCTTTTGTTGTTATTGCAAACGCCTTTTCGGAGGCGATGTATTTATTCACCCTCCGCAAATTGCAAGCCGCATTATCAGTCACTTCTGCTGTGTTTTTTATCAATT
>CALGGQ010000322.1 GCA_937915775.1 uncultured Clostridia bacterium
GGTGGCGGCAATGAATCCCTGCCCATGCGGTTACCTCGGGCATCCGACGCGAGAATGCACCTGCTCCGAAGCGGCAAAAAAGCGGTACCGCGATAAGGTTTCCGGTCCGCTGCTTGACAGAATTGACATTCATATTGAGGTGCAGAGTATTGATTATGAGCAGCTTTCCGGCAAGCAGCAGGAGGAGAGCTCGGCAGCCATTCGTGAGCGTGTGAACCGGGCAAGGGACATTCAGAACAAACGCTTTGCCGGCACCGGCATTACCTGTAATGCCAAGATGACGCCGCGTGCCACCCGTACCTATTGTGTACTGAGTGAGGAGGCGGACGCGATGCTGCGGCAGAGCTTTGATGCGCTCGGCTTATCCGCCAGAGCGTATGATAAAATCCTGCGTATCGCCAGAACAATTGCCGACCTTGACGAAAGCGACAAAATTGAACTGGCACATATTGCGGAGGCAATTCAGTACAGAAGTCTGGATAGAAAATACTGGGTATAGGAGGATATTCGGATGGAACAGTATATTCAGAACACGATGGAAAATCTGGCAAAAAACGGTATCAAGCCGTTTTATGTCGAAACGAAGGAGGAGGTCGTTCCGCTCATTCGCACCTTAGTACAAAGGGGTGAAAGCGTTTCGAACGGCGGATCCGTCACGCTGAAGCAGTGCGGTGTGTTTGACCTGCTGGCAAGCGGCGATTACGATTTTATAGACCGTTCGCAGTATGAGGGCGAAGCGGTGAGAGAGGCGTATCTGAAAGCCTTCGGGTGCGACACCTATTTTTGCTCCTCCAATGCGGTGACCGAGCGCGGCGAGCTGTATAACGTGGACGGCAATTCCAACCGCGTTGCCTGCATCGTTTACGGACCGAAGCAGGTGATTATGGTGGTCGGCAAAAACAAAATCGTGCCGGATATCAATGCGGCTATCCGCCATGTGAAAGAGACAGCAGCGCCGAAAAACTGCGCCCGTCTGATGATTCCGTCCGCGTGCAGCAAGCTCGGCAAATGCGTTTCTCTCACCAAAGAGGATGCGTATCTTTGCGACGGCTGTGCTGCCGATACGCGCATCTGCTGCAATTATGTCGTGTCCGCCAAGCAGCGGCATAAGGACAGAATTAAGGTGATTATCGTTAACGAGGATTTGGGGTATTAAGAGGGAACTATGGAGCAATACATCAGTTACATCAATCAGGTGCTGCCCGATAAGCACGGCGACAGCACCCTGTACAAGTTTAAAAAGAAAACGCTTGATGAGATGACCGAGCGCGCCAATGATGTGGCGGCGCACGGGCTTTCCAATCGCAAGGTGCTCGACGATTTGATTATCAGCGAATACGCCGACCTTGCCGAGCAGTATCAGGCTTACAGCAAAAAGGAGCATGAGTCACAGCACCTGCGCAGAAAGGTTATCGGCAATATCGTCGGCTCGCTGATTTATATCATCGCGGCGGTTGTCGTATTCCTCGGCGTGAGCATGGTAACGCACGCATGGGCTAAGACGTGGGTCATCATCGTCGATTGCATTCTCGTGTGGGTTATCTATTTGCTGTCTCTCGGCATCAATAAACTCATCTCGATGAAAAAAATCTTTCATATTTTTGCGCGCCTTTTGCTGTTCGGCGCCGTGGTGGTAGCGACGGTTGCCGTGTTCCTGCTGGTGGTAGCGCTGACAGATTTACCGCATAGCTGGCTGATCATGATAGCAGGGCTTGCCGCTGCTTTCCTGTGCGACGGTATTTTCGCCACAGTGACGAAGAGCCGCTTTGCCATCTTCTATTGGCTGCTGTACATTCCTGTGGTGGCGACGTTTGTGTTCATTATCATCGGCGCGCTGCATATCATTTCGTGGGGCGTCGCATGGCTGTTCATTCCGCTGTCGCTGGTGCTTGACTTAATTATTATTGTCGCAGCCGTTGCAAAAAACAGTAAAGACAAAACGGAGGTGTATGATTCTTGGAACGAAAATTAAACGCAGAGCTCTGGGATAAAATGCACTATCTGTTCCGCGATTTTAATGACAGAATGGTGCATGTGGAGCTGCACTATGATTTTGAAATTGATATTGACGCGCTCAAAACCGTGCTGATCTGCTTTTTTGAAAAGGCGCCGGTGCTGCATTCCTCGTTTACGGATAACCATATTCACCCGTATTGGACGGTGGAGGATTATCATATTAACGATGTGCTGACCGTCAAGACCGTTTCGGAGGAGGCGCTCGCGGAGGAAATCAATACCTTCCTTGTGCAGTACATCCCGCCGGAAAGCAAAATTCAGATGAAGGTTGCCGTGTTCTTCCACGGCGGCAAATCCACGCTGTGCGTGGTGGAAAACCATATGTGCATGGACGGCGGCGACCTGAAATATTTTATGAAGGCGCTGTGCCAAAACTATACCGAATATGTGCAAAACGGCGTCAGCCCGATTGCGCTGCGTACCGGTACCCGTGCGTATGAGGCAGTGTATGAGGATTTCTCCGCTGCTGAGCGCAAAATGGCGAAAAACCTTTATAAGAACATTAATACAAAGGACGACCACGGCTTCCCCTTAACGCCGGATAATATCCGGGACCGTTCGTTTATCGCACGGCGTAAACTCTCCGCCGAGAAGTTTGACCAAATCCGCGCTGCCGGTAAAAAGCACGGCGCGACGATTAACGATATGCTGCTGACGGCGTATTTCGACAGCCTGTATCAGCTGGCGCAGTTTAACCCGAATGACAGCGTGTCCATCTCCTGCGCGATTGATTTAAGACGGCATATTAAGGACAGCGAGGGACAGGGCGTCACAAACCAGACCGCGTGGATGCAGTGCCGCGTGCCGCGCAGGGGCAACGATATTTTTGAAACGCTCGGCTATGTCGTGCGCTCCTCTAACCAGTTTAAGCAGGACCGCTTTATGGGTCTGCACGGGCTGCCGCTGCTTTCCCTCGGCTATAAAATTATGCCTCATGCTGCGAGTGAGGAAATCATCAAGGTCGGCTACGCCAATCCGCTGCTCGCGATGAGCAATATCGGTATTCTGGAAACGGATAAGCTGGCGCTGGACGGTCACGAGCCGACGGACGGCTTTATGAGCGGCGCAGTCAAATATAAGCCCTATGTGCTGCTGTCTGCCACCTCGATGCGCAAGGAACTGACGCTCTCCATGTGTGTGCGCGGCAACGAGGAGGATCAGGGGATCGTAGAGCATTTCTTCGATTTGCTCGAGCAGAGCATCGAACGGCTGATTGCATAAAAGAAAAAATAAAACCCGAGTTGGGGCGCCCTACGTAAAGAAGGATAGGTTTTGGCTTTGTCCTTTTGCCCCTAAAGACATTAAAAACCGCCTGAAGGGGTATACTCCATAAAAGTATACCCCGACTTTTTATGTATTCAGCCAATGTTTGATTGTAGGTATTAAAAATCAGAATCAATTAAGCATACGGAGGATTATATAATGAAAAAGTATATTACTGATGAAAAGAACGGACTTGGTTATACACTTGTAAACGGTGCGTATCTGCCAAACCTTATATCAACCGAAACGAATTATGAAATCGGCATTTGGGGGATGAGATATTATGATTATATCAAAGAGCATCGCCCTGCATTTTGTACCTCGTTAATGGTACAATGCAAATTGAACACGCATTTGCACGAGGTTGATGTTAGAGCAAAGGAGATGTATGATACTCTCATTACACAACTTGCAGAGAAGCAAGGCGTTATAGAACAACTTAAAGCTGATAATCAAATGCTGTGGGTGCAGAAGATGACTAATATTGCTAACCAATCAAGAGAGATTGTCTATAACGAAGTGATTTATACAAAATAATTGTTATTAGCAGGGAGTTTTCGTTCTCCCTGCTTTTTCGTCTTGACCAGCAAAATTTGAATTTTAGCAGATAATAACACTTATAATGATGAAAGATATGTAAAAAGTAATCTGTTAGAATAATTTGCATTTTTATCTGTTCTTGATTAGTAAAAAAATCGGCAAAACAACGCATTTATTCAATAAGAGCAAGCAACGAGTAAAAAATTATTCCTTGCTTATTTTTATTTGTAAAATTTGAATGCAACATAATCCTTATGTATTAATCAATTAATTCGGAAATTTTTTTTGAGGCTTCAACTGCTTTAGAATATAATTCCTGCGCGGTTTCCTGCCCGTTGTGAAGATGCCAGATTTGAAGGGCCGCCTGATTAGTATATATAAAAAGGAAAAGAATATAGTCAACCATATAATCCGGTATTTCATCTTTTTTAAGAGCAAGTTTTGACGAATTCAAAGCAAAATTTAAAAAGTAAAAAATCTGTTATATCTATTGGCATTATATTTAACGGCAGAGAATGTGTAAAAACATTCCCTGCCGTTATTTTTTAGTTGAATTTCGGTAAAAAGCTTCCGTGAGCTTCAATTAAATCATCACACATTTTTATAATTGTATCTATATCAAGCTCTGCAGAGGTGTGCGGGTCAAGCATTGCGGCAAGATAAACGTCGTTTTTCTTATGGCTTCTTGCCGCCTCAATCGTCATTAACTGGCAGTTGATATTTGTCATATTCAGCGCTGCGCAGGCTGTCGGAAGCGTGCCGATACGGGTGGGATGAATCCCTACTCCGTCAACAAGGCAAGGCACTTCAACGCAGGCTTCTTCAGGGAAGTTCGTAATCAGATGATTTGTATTGAGTACGTTACCGCCGATTTTGTATGCATTGTTTGTAACAACTGCCTCCATAATGCGTGAGGCGTATTCTCTTGAGCGCTCTATATCCTTAATACCACCGTTTTTAAGATTTTCGTATTCTTCCTTCCAGCGTTCAATCTGGCTTATGCAGCGCCTCGGATATTCGTCAAGAGGGATGTTATGACGTTCTATAAGTTCGGGATAATTTGATTTAATAAAGTACGGGTTATATTCCGCATTATGCTCGCTGCTTTCGGTACAGTAATAACCGAAGCGCTCAACGTAAATATTTCTGACTTGATCGTCAAAATCACGGTCTTCAAGCAATCTTTTGTGCACTCTGCGGCGGATTTCGGGATAAAGGTCGTTGCCGTTTTTATCCTCTATTTTCAGCAGCCACGCCTGATGATTTATGCCTGCAATCAGTTCCTTTCGCTCTGCCTCGTATTCCTCCATACCTACGCCTTTAAGAATACTGTGAGCGCAGACCTGAACGGAGTGGCAGAGCCCTATGGTATTAGTAAAAGCATAGCGCTGCGTATAGCCCGTAATCATTGCCATGGGATTAACATAATTCAGAAACAGCGCGTCAGGGCATACCTCGTTCATATCCCTGCAGAAATCCTCAACCACAGGGATTGTGCGAAGCGCGCGCATAATGCCGCCGATACCGAGCGTATCGCCTATCGTCTGGCGAAGTCCGTATTTCTTTGGAATCTCAAAATCGGTTATCGTGCAGGGGTCATAGCCGCCAACCTGAATAGCATTGATAACAAAGTTTGCTCCTCTCAGCGCAGCCTTCCTGTTTTCAACGCCTAAAAAGGTTGTGATATTTGCCTTCACGCCGAGCGACTTGCTGATTACCTCAAGAATGACTCTGCTTTCCTCAAGGCGTTCGCCGTTGATGTCGCAAAGCGCAAATTCACTGTCCTTCAGGCAATCGGTCAACAAACAGTCGCCAATAATGTTTCTTACAAATACCGTGCTTCCTGCACCCATAAAGGTTATTTTCATAATTACTCCACTCCTTACAAAACAGAACACATTATTCTGTAAGCTCTTTAATACTGTCAGCTTTAGGCTTGCCGTCCTTAAACAGTTCTTTACTTATAACAGAAATTTGATATACCAACTGAACCAATTCCCTTGCGCTGTCCTCTCCCAATTGTTCAAGCACCAGCGAACTTGCATTTAATATATCTGTATGTAATTTTGATAAAGCATTTTTTCCCGTTTCCGTAATTGTAATTTCTGTGTTATCACTGATTTTTAAAAAACCGATAATATTAATACACTTCTGTTCAATTAATATCTTAATCGGTTCGTTAATTTTTTCAAAACTAACTCCCATAACCGAACTGAGTTGCCGATTGTTGCGGATTTTTTATCTAAAAGATAGTTAAGAATAAAGTGGCTGTCCGAGAGTATATTGGTAGCGCTGATAACACTTCTTACATTGTTGCCTTGTGCAAAAATTCCCAACAACTCAACAGCTAAATCGTCATAATTTGTCAACTCATTGTTTGATGAACTCATTACAAACCTCCTTATTATCATCGAATAAAACAAAATTAAGATTTATTAATAAAAACTAATAAAAAATTGAATTTGTATAATGAATACTGTTAATGAAAATTAATTTGTCTTGCCTCGCCAGAGCGCAATGCACTTTTGATGCGTAAGTGTCAAAAGAGCCATTGCATTACTCTTGGCAAGAGTAACAGAATGTAGAAAAATATAATAAAAATTTGGAGGGAATAATATGATATTTGAAAATTTTGATGAAGAATTTTTTGATAATACTGACGCGATTGAATTAACGAAGGAACAGTATGATATGTTACGCTCAGTTTATGACAAATCAATGGAGCAGTTGTCAAAGATGTCGTTAGAGGAAAGAATATTCCCATTATACAGATTTTCAAGCATTGTCATGGTATCACCTCAAGCACAACAAATACCAATATTAGGACACTAATGAAAGAGTTATAAACCAAGGGTATGGATAATTTTCACATCTTGACTTTTAGTATTCAAAAAAATATAATGTACATATACACCTATCAGTATGGAGGAAAATAATATGCGTCAGTGTATGGATAGTGATAATCTGCACAGAAGGCTTGCGAAGATTATCGGGCAGATAAAGGCGATTGACAGAATGATTGATGAGGATGTTCCGTGTGAGGATGTGCTTTCTCAAATCAGCGCTGCAAAGTCCGCACTCAATAAAGCAGGGCAGGTTGTTTTAGAGGGACACATCAATCACTGTATCAAGGACGCTGTTGAAAACGGCGACGTTGAGGAAATAGAGAATTTCACAAAAGCGATTGAGCGCTTTGCAAATATGCAGTAAATACTAAATCTTTAAGACGGTTTAACCGTCTTATTTTTTTGCAAAAAAATCAAGTTAGCCATTGACAACTTATACCCATAGGGGTATAATACAGATGAAAAACACATACCCCCATAGGTATATCAAAGAGGTGTATTATGAAAAAACTTTTATATAAACTCGAAGATTTGCTGGAGGTTGGCGGAACAAAAAAGGATATAACCTTGCTCGTTATATCGGGTATCTCCCTTGTTCTGAGCCTTGCGAAAATTCAGCCGTTTCCCTTTGATATATCGTGGATTGCTATTATTCTTTGCGGCGTTCCTATTATTCTTGAAGCGATAATCGGATTGCTGACAAAATTTGATATTAAAGCAGACGTGCTTGTTTCCCTTGCGCTGATTGCCTCAATTATTATCGGCGAGGATTTTGCCGCAGGCGAGGTAGCATTTATTATGCAAATCGGCTCGCTGCTTGAGGATTTAACTGTTGCAAGAGCACAAGCAGGTATAGAAAAGCTTGTGCATTTAACGCCGCAGACCGCAAGGGTTATTACTGATGGAACGGAAAGCATTATTCCTGCCGAGCAGGTTAAGGTCGGCGATATGTTAAAAGTGCTGCCGGGTGAAACCATTGCCGTTGACGGCATCATTATCAGCGGTGAAACCTCTGTCAACCAAGCGGTAATGACGGGTGAATCGTTGCCCGTTGATAAGGCTGTCGGCGATGAAGTGTCAAGCGGAACAGTCAATCAGTTTGGTGCATTTGAAATGAGAGCAACAAAGGTTGGCGAGGACAGTTCAATTCAGCGAATGATACGACTTGTGCAGTCAGCAGATGCAGGCAAGGCAAAGATAGTCGGAATTGCAGACCGTTGGGCAACCTGGATAGTAGTGATTGCTCTTTCTGCGGCAGGCTTAACTTGGGCGATTTCTGGCGAAATTATCAGGGCTGTTACAATTCTTGTTGTGTTCTGCCCCTGCTCGTTAGTCCTTGCCACGCCTACGGCAATTATGGCGGCTATCGGAAATGCAACAAAACACGGTTTTCTTGTTCGTGAGGGTGACGCACTTGAACGTCTTGCAAAGGTCAGCCGCATTACTTTTGATAAAACGGGAACGCTTACCTACGGCAATCCCGAAATAACCGAGGTTTGCAGCATTAGCTACAATTATACGGATGATGTCCTTTTGAAATATTCTGCAAGCGTGGAAAATATGAGCGAGCATCCTCTCGGAAAAGCGATAGTGAAGGGATATGACGGAGAAATACTTACCTGCGATAATTTCAAAATGCTTGTCGGCAAGGGTGTTTGCGGTACGGTTGACGGCAAAGAGATTAAAGCAGGCAACCGTGATTTAGTTCCAAACAATGTTGATGTCAGCCAATATACCGACAAAGGAATGGCGGTTATATTTATCAGCGTTGACGGAAATTGTTGTGGATATATTGTACTTGCCGATAAGGTAAGAGTTGAAAGCAAGGCAATGATTAGCTGCCTTCTTTCGCTCGGTATAACTCCCGTTTTACTGACAGGCGATAATGTTCATTCCGCAACGGCAATAGGAAGCAGTCTTGGTATCAAGGACATTCAGGCTGACTGCGTTCCCGAAGCGAAGCTGAAGGCTATTGAGAATTACCAAAACAGCGGCTTTGACGTCTGTATGATAGGTGACGGTGTCAACGATGCGCCTGCACTCAAAAAGGCAAATGTCGGAATTGCTATGGGCGGTGTTGGATCGGATATTGCCATTGACGCTGCCGATATTGCGCTGATTGATGACGAGGTAAAGGAGTTGCCGCACCTGTTTTCATTGTCAAAGCGGATGATGAAAACAATAAAATTTAATTTATCATTTTCAATGCTACTCAATTTCGTTGCTATTGTGCTTGCCATAACGGAAATACTCAATCCCGTTATCGGTGCGCTTGTTCATAACGCAGGCTCAGTATTTGTTATAATAAATTCCGCAGTTCTGCTGCGATACAAACTAAAGGAGGATAAATAAATGTTGTTCAAAATCATAGGTTTGATTATTGGGTTGCTAGTTCTCGGTGCAGGTGTTTACTACCTGATAAAAGAAAAGGACGACACCGAATCCAAAAAGATTTACGGTATCATCTCTGCGGTAGGTGCAGTGATTACTATTGTGTGTACAGTACTGCTAATCGTTTCATAAGTAAAAAGCGAGGCAAGGAGTGAAAATCATTCCTTGCCCTCTTTTAATATCCGAAAATCTTGATTTTCTCTGTTTTCACAATCAGAATTTGTTGAGTTAATTATATCACATAAAAGCAACGCTGATTTACCTGCTCAAAATTTTGCAGACTTGCTTTAATGCTTCCTCTGCCTCCGGTATGGGATACAAAGGATAGACATGGTTTAATCCCTCGCCGATATACAGCTCGGAACGGATATTCTTTTCCTGAAGCATATCGTAAAAATCGGTCACATCAGGGTAAAAGATTTCCCTTGTTCCGACAAACAGATACACATTTTGCAGGGAAGAAATATCTCCGAAAATGGGGCTGACCTTATAATCCTTTATATCTAAATCTCCTGACCAGCATTTTCCCATCTCAACAAGACCATATGCCGACAGCATCGGGTCAACAGCCTCGTAATCTGTCGCTTCGGGATTAGACATAGAAATATCCATCCACGGAGAGAAAAGAACCATCTTGTCAGGCTGACTGAGCCCGAGCTCGGCAAGGTACTCGCAGAAAGCAACTGACAGTCCGCCGCCTGCGGAATCGCCCATAATGATGATGGGGATTTCGGAACCGTTCAGCTTATCCTCATAAATGTCGGTGAGAAGGGAAAAGGTTTCCTCCCAAGTGTGATTCGGCGCAAGAGGATAGATAGGGAAGATAACTTCGGCGTTCATTTTCTGCGCAAGCTTGTCGCAAACTTTAAAATAATTTGAATTAGCGTCATTGATATATGCGCCGCCGTGAAGATATAAAATAATATAATCTGGTGTATCAGACGGCATAAGCGTGTAAACAGTACTGCCGTTTACCGTCTCATCAATTACTTTTGATTTCACTTTTGTATCAAGCATATAAGGCTCCGCAGCCTTTCGCAATTCTATGTATTTTGCGCACTCCTCTTCATCCTCAAATTTGTTTTTCGTTCCGGCAATTCTGAGAACAGCCTCAGAAAGAGTAGCCATATCCGAGCGATGCCATACAGCATGTGAAACAACGGTAAGACTACCGAACAAAATGGCAATCGTGCATATTATAATAACAATAGTTTTAAGAAACTTCTTTGAACTTTTCTTTCTTGTGTTTTTCATAGCATTTTCCTTCCTGTCAGTGAGTTACCCACGAAAACAGATATTTCATACCGTTTGGTGCGGCGATACTTGTATTGGAAAGGGTTAAAAATGTTCCTTTAAGAGAGCACTCTTCAGCTGCTAAGTGAAAATGACAGGCGCCGATTCCAACATCCAGCCGCTGCAAATCATAGGGATATTTACCCTTAGGATTTTCTTCACGGTAAAAATGGAAGGCATTATCTTTACAGACCACTCTCCACGGCTGGCGGTTTGCGGCAGAGGGAGCAAGGCGTAGCATTTCCAGAGGAAACGCATATTCCCCCGCCTTTTCCTTCGTCAGCGGATTTCCGAACTCATTTTCAAAGAATAATTCAGGCCATTCTTTCCGCTTATCTGCATTGCTGAATTTTCTGAAAACGCTGTTGACAAGCGTCTTTTTTTCAAGCGGATAGCCTATCGGACAGACGATGGGGAATATTTCATCCTCGCTTATATTCATTGCGTTTGAAAACTGTCCTCTGTTGAAAGTGCCTGCCAGCCAACAGGTGCCGAGTCCCTCGGCGGTAGCGGCAAGCACTAACTTTTCAAAACGGTAGCCCACCGCCTCCATTGCGCCCTCTGTGTTTTTTACCGTCACGCCGAGGAACGAAGTTGCGCCACGAATGACACCGTAGGTTCCAAGCCTTTCGGCGTCCGTATCCTTCTTTGCTTCTAACAAATATATGTTTATCGGCACGGGAAAAGATCCTTCCTCGCTGCCGAATTTGCTTATCCAACCGTTAATCAAAGATTTGTCCTTTTCCGACAAGGGACGGTTTTCATAGGCACGAACGCTTTTTCTCATTCTTACTGCTTGCTCGACATCAAACATCATGATATGTCACCTCGTTTTTGTTGATTGATGAAGTAATAACTTTTGCACATATTTCACCCATTTCTTCCGGTGTTTCCTTCATCCCTGAATTAAACCAGTCCGTAAGGATATATACGAATGCTCCTTCGCATGAAGCCTTGAAATAATGATCTTCAATAGTAGGGGAAGGATAAGGCGATTCTAACAGCACTCCGTCATTCAGCTTTAGATTGGCTTTAAGATAAATGTCAAAATAATCGCTGTTTTCTTTAATCGTTTTGAAGAAATCTACATACCATTCCCTGCGGTTCGTCAGAAACAGTTCACTTTTTAATGAGGTAATAATCTCTTGAAACACACTGCGGCAAATATCAGCGACAAGATCTTCCTTTGATTCGTAATTGCGATAAAAAGCGAGCCTTGAAACCCCCGCTCGTTTGGCGATTTCCGTGACCGTAATTTTTTCAAAATCCATATCGCCCATAAGCTTAAACATAGCAATGCGCAGGCATTCACGCGTGATTCTATTAGACTCCTCATTTGACATTCTCAGAATTTCTTTTTTTTCAAGTTCTGTTTTCATATTTACCCTCTTTCGCCGTAACAAAATACCTTGCTTTTGTTTAGCCCGATATTAAAACCATTGACATATTATGATTTGCAATGTTATACTTGATGTAACAAGTGTAACACCGTTTCATTTGTTTGTCAATATCAAAAAATTATAAAGGAGATCTTCAAAATGGGAACATTAAGACAAGTTAAAAACGCAATGCGTATGGATAAGGTGCTTCGCCCAATGCTGGTGCGTTCTATGCTACATGAGATATTGCTTGACCTTGATGGCGACAAGGTTGCAGATATAGCACTTATCGACAACAACCGCGACGGCGATATCGACATGATCGCCGTGGATGCCACGGGCAACGGCGACTTCAACCTTTATGTCGGCGATACAGACGGAAACGGAGTTATCGATACCGTTGAGTTCTATGACGACGGCGACGATATGCCGATCGCAGCGTATTTCGGCAGAAATGTTGAAGAGAGATTTATCGAGCTCGGCGCCGCCATTTATGCCCGCATTATCGCAGGCGAGCTCATTGCGGACGAACTAATCCGTGAATTCACCGACTTTGAGGAACGTGCGGAAGAGGAATACGCAAAGGTAAAAGAAGATAAATAGAATCAGGAGAAAATCATAATGGAAAACAAAGATATAATTATTGCGGGATTACAAGGGATTGTAACAGAACTTTCACAGCAGGCAGACGGTCATATAATACAGTCAAAGATATTTGACAGTGAAGGCTTTACAAAGCTCGCAGATAAGTATTCGGAACACGCAACCGAGGAACGAGGTTATGTGGAGCAATGTATTGACCGTATTCTCGACCTCGGCGGAGAAGTAAAGAATGCTGCAAAGCAGGCTGCGCCCACCTATAAGGATCCTATTGAGTGGGTAAAGTATGACCTTGAGGTTTCCAAGACGGGCTTGGCAGGTCTTGCCAAACTGATTGAAGCAGCTGTAAAGGATCCCGTTACATTTGAAATTTTAGTTGCTTACTACAAGGATGAAGAAGAGGATTTGCATTGGGGTGAGCAGCAGCTTGAATTAATTGAAATGATTGGTAAGCAAAATTGGCTACTCCAACAGTTATAATACGGAGGTCAATATGGCTGATTATATCATTTCTACCGCATACGGTGCGGTTCAGGGCATCAAAGAAAACAACTACGTTGCATTTAAAGGAATTCCTTTTGCAAAGGCACCCGTTGGTGAACTGCGTTTCAAGCCGCCTGTAAATCCGGCATCTTGGGAGGGCGTTCGCGTATGCGATACCTACGGTCCCATTGAGCCGCGTCCGGTTAATTCCATCGGCGGCGTTGTCGGCGGCGGCTCGGAAACGCCTTGCTCCGAGGACTGTCTTTATCTGAATATTTACACACCTGCTACGGATAGGAAAAAACGCCCCGTGCTGTTCAACATTCACGGAGGCGCATTTCAGACGGGCGACCATTCTCTTAATTCAGACCCTGACGGAACAACTGCAATGGACTGCGTGCTTGTAACGGCAAGCTATCGTCTCGGCGTGCTTGGTTTTTTACAGCTTGACCGCTATCTCGGCGAGGACTATATCCAGTCAGGTAACTCAGGTATGCTGGATATTATCAAGGCGCTTGAATGGGTGCACGGAAACATTGAGGGCTTCGGCGGCGATCCTGAAAAAATTATCGTTGCGGGACAGTCCGCAGGTGCAAAAATGGCAAGCGCCCTGCTTTGTACGCACAAAGCAAAGGGGCTGTTCAGCGCCGTTATGATGGACAGCGGCGCCACCAGCGCTATCCGTGATATTCACACAGCACAGGAGATTGCGGAAAAATTTGCCGTTGCTTACGGTCTTACAAAGGAAAACGCTGAAGAAAAGTTGCTGAATGCTCCGTGGGAAACACTGATGCAATATCAGGGCGTGCTTTTTGCCGGTCCGTCGCTTCAAAACCTCGGTCCCGTTTTTGACGGCGTTAATTTTGACGGAACGGACGCGCTGGAAATCATCCGTTCCGGAAAAGCGAATTATGTTACAATTCTCGGCGGCTACAACAGGGATGAATATTCAAGCCTGATGGCGTATTATCCAATGAAAAGCATTGATGATTTGGTCGGCTTTTTCGGCAGAAACACGCCGTATATTATGAGCGTGCTTGAAAAACACCACATTCAGGGCGACACAAAACGCCTTGTTGCCATAGTTTCAAGATACTTCTATGGCTTTCCGTGTATAGATATGTTTGACGCATTTGCAAAGGCAGATAAAGGCAACGCTATGTACCTTTACCGCTTTGATTGGGATTGCGGCGGAAACGGTGCAGGGCATACGCTGTGCTCGGGAATTGCAACGGGCTGCACAGCTGTTATGGATCCGAGAGTTACCTCATATCCCGATTATGACATAGTATATCAGCAGACGGCGGCTATGTGGAATGCTTTTATCAAAACACAAAACCCAAACGTGCCGGAGCTTCCCGAATGGCCTAAGTATGATAAAGAAACCCGTCAGGCAATGTTTATAGATGTTCAAAGCCACGTCGGTGAAATTGAGCATACCGACCCGAACATTTCTACACAGACCTTGAGACTTTAAGCCGCCGAAATAATAAATGCAAAATGCACTTGGGAGGCTTTTAGCTTCCGAAGTGCATTTGTTTAATACAGTAAAACCGTCAGGAGAAATAATAGTGGAAACAACGCTTATACTGCTGCAGCAGGTGCTGATTATGTTTCTGCTTGCCGCCGTTGGATTTATCGCCTATCGAGCCGGGAAGATATCAAACGAGGGCAGTAAAACGATTGGAAATCTTTTAATCTATATTTCACTGCCCACTGTAATTATTAAAGGCTTTATTGTGGAACGAAGCAAGGAGAGAATGCTCGGTCTGCTTATCAGTATGCTGCTGGCTGCGCTTGCGCTTTCGGTTTGCATTGTTGTTTCAAGGCTTTGTTTTAAAAAGGACGCCATAGCGTCCTTCGGCGCTGCCTTTTCCAATCCGGGCTTTTTCGGTATTCCTCTGATTACAGCAATTCTTGACGATTCCGCCGTATTTTATATTGCGCCGTTTATCGCCTTTTTGAATCTTTTGCAGTGGTCGTACGGCGTTTCTCTTTTAACTGGGAAAAAGACGGGGCTTAAGGCAAAAAGCGTTTTTACCGCACCGTTTATGCTTGCTATTTTAGTTGGACTTGTTCTGTTTTTTACACAGCTGCGCCTTCCGCTGCTTCTGTCAAAAACGCTTGATTTCTGCGCAGGGCTGAACACCCCGCTTGCAATGTTTGCTGTGGGCGTTTATCTGGCGCAGTGTCGCTTCGGTAAAATGCTGAAAAAAGGAAAACTGTACGCTGTATCCGTCGTCAGACTGGTTTTTATTCCGCTTATCGTTTTCGCGATACTGACGGTTATTCCTAATATTAATAACGATATACGATACGCCGTATTGATTGCGACAGCCTGTCCCGTTGGTTCAAATCTTGCCGTCTATGCGCAGCTGCACGATAAGGATTATACTTACGCCGTTGAAACGGTTGCTGTTTCAACCCTGTTGTGTATAGTGACAATACCGCTGCTTGTCAGTCTTGCAGGGCTGTTGTGGTAACTAAAAAAAGTGTAATGAAAAAGGAGAGCGGATATGACAGAAACTTTGACAAAAACGCATATTGATTATTCAAAACTATTTTGGCTGTTTCTTTTCGGCAGCCTTTTCGGCGTGCTGATGGAGGGCGTTTTCTGCCTGATTCGTTTCGGACATTGGGAAACTCACGTGGTTTCCGTATGGTTGCCGCTATGTATTCTTTACGGTATAGGTGCTATAGCTTATTTTATCGGCGGAGCCTTTCTTCAAAACGAAAAGGTTTTAATACAGCTTCTGCTATTTGGACTGCTTGGCACCGGGCTTGAATTTATCAGCGGCTGGATTTTAGAACACGGACTCAAAATGTATGCATGGGATTACAGCCAGCATTTTTTAAATTACCACGGCTATATCAGCCCTAAAATGTTTGTAGCGTGGGGGATAATAGGCGTATTGTTTACACCGCTTGTCCCTGCCGTTGACGGTGTGCTCGGTCATTTTCAGGGCAACGGCTGGAACGTTGCCGTTGCGGTGCTTTCCGTATTGATTGCGGTTGATTTAACCTTCACAGGCTTCTGCCTTGTTCGTTGGGCAGACAGGCACGAGGGTAAAGCCGCCTCCAACAGTATTGAAGAATATATTGATACAAAATATGACGATGAATTTATGAGTACTCGTTTTTGCGAGTGGCACTTTATTAGCGATAAATCGAAAAATTAAGTCATAATATTACACCTATGAAATCAAAGTGAACCATCTCACCACCAATACGGTCATTCACCGGCACGCGAATATCCGCAAGGCGCTGCAGTACGCGTTTCAGATCGGGCTGCTGGACTATAATCCCGCCGACCGCGTTACGCGTCCGAAAAAGAACACATTTGAATCGGAACCGTACAGCCGGGCAGAGCTTGAGGTGCTGTTTGAAAAGGTGAAGGGTGATCCGCTCGAATTCGGCGTCATTATGGCGGCGTTTTACGGATTGCGGCGCGAGGAAGTTGTGGGACTCAAGTGGAACGCGATCGACTTTGAAAACAAGACCATCGCCATCAAAAGTGTGGTGACAGCCGCAAACGTTGACGGGAAGCAGGTGCTGGTTCAAAAGAATACGGCAAAAACGAAATCCAGCCTGCGTACGCTGCCGCTGGTACCGCCCATCGAAGACCTGTTGCTGCGGATGAAAACAGCGCAGGATGCGTTCAAAGCGCTCTGCGGGAATTCCTATTCCAAAGAGTATCAGGAATACGTTTATGTCAACCAACTTGGGCAGCTCGTTAAGCCCGAATATCTGACGACGCATTTTCCGATCTTTCTGGAAAAGCACGGACTTCGGCGAATTCGCTTTCACGATCTGCGGCACTCGTGCGCGACGCTTCTGTACCACGAGGGTGTGCGCTGAAGGACATCCGGATGTGGCTCGGTCACAGCGATATTTCCACAACGTCCAATATTTACACCCATCCGGACTTCGATTCAAAGATCAATTCCGCCAACGCCATCCTCGGCGTTTTGAACGCTTAAGGCATCGGAGGTCAGGGCCGTGACCTCCACGGGGCTGAGAGAATGCCGAAAAAGCTTTGTATCATCAGGCTTCCCGAGATCGGTCATGACCTCCGTTTTCCTGAAAGAGGAAAAATCGACAGAAATACTGCACGTTTTTCCGTAAGGGATTTTTGACACAAAAAAATCCCAAAAACCGCATAGAATAAGGGCTTTCGGGGCTTTCGATGGTGCCGGCGACCGGGCTCGAACCGGTACGAAACAAAAGTTCGAAGGATTTTAAGTCGAAATATAGATTCGGAACCTGAAGGTCGTTTTTCGGAAGCTGACGGAACATGGCGAACTTGAAAAACACCGCAATATCAACGCTTTTCCCCGTAGTAAGCGCAGAAAAGTCTTGTGCTTCAAGCGTTTCGACGATTTGCGAAAAACCATAAAAAGCGTAAAAAAACGGAGGTCAATCGGAGGTCACAGGCGTGTTTGACCTCCAAAAACAAGCGTCATTAAGAATACATATATGACCATATTCTATATCTGCCGTCAACGAAAAAAAAGAAAGTAAGAACCTGACCTTCGGTCAGAACCTTGTTATTCGTAAACTCATAATAGGTATATAATATGGATAACAGTATTACAAAAGAACGCCTTTATCAGATCTATCGGAATTATCCCGACGTTGTAACGCTGCAGCAGCTGTGCGAAATGCTCGGCGGGATCGCAGACAGTACCGCCAGAAAGCTGCTGCGCGGCGATCACATTGAGCACTTCGTCATTATGGGGACCTATTACATCCCGAAAAAATACGTGATCGACTATGTTCTCGGCGACCACTACGCGCATTACAAGAACATGCTGAAAGCAAAGCTCCCGACAAAGCCCCTGAAGGGAGGCGTGAAGAAGTGAATTTCCTTGAAAACCTTTTCTTCGGCAACGTTGATCCCCAAGCGCGGGCGGTAAAACCCGGCAGCCGCGCGGACAAGCTGAGAATCTACGTTACGGATCACTTGCCGGACATAGAAAACGCCCTGCCCAATGAACAGCGGAGCTTGCTTGATAAAATCTTTGACGCGCAGAGCGAGCTGGATACGATCACGGAGCTGGACAGCTTCATTGTCGGCTTTCGGCTCGGCGCCGCGTTCACATACGATACGTTCGTGAATACGGATACCCCATACGGCGACGAGGCAAAAGCGAAGTGTACGTTCGCAAAATACAAAAAGTGTACGGCGGTTTACTGTGCGCAGTGGGCTGCGGAAAAAAAGCATGGAACGGCTTACGGTAGCCGTTTGAGATATTACGCCATGAGGAAGTTGATTTTCTTCTGTGAAGATAAAAAAACAGGGCTCCCCGCCGCCGACGGCAGTGTGGGAGCCTTGGTTTGTCGTGCAAAAACCGATATCCATTCTACGCCCAAATCGCCATCGCCAACGTGCCGACAACGATCAGCATCAGTCCGGCAAGCGCTTTCCTGCTCAGCTTTTCTTTGAATACGAAACAGGAAAAAGCGACGGAAACGACAACGCTGAGTTTGTCGATCGGAACCACAACGCTGACGATTCCTTTCTGAATGGCATAATAATAGCAGAGCCACGACGCGCCTGTGGCGATTCCGGACAGGGCTATAAAAATAAGTTCTTTGCGGTCGAGCTTTTTCACATCAGCGCCCTTGCCCTTTACAAAGATGATCAGCCATGCCATCACGAGAACGACGCCGGTTCGTATCGCCGTTCCGAGATTGGATTCAACGTCCGAAATGCCGATTTTTCCGAGAATAGACGTCAGAGCGGCAAAAACAGCCGAACCGACAGCGTATGGAAGCCATGTGCGCTTCGTTTCCTTCGCTTCCGATTCCATCTTCTCGATCATAAGGAACACGCCGGCCGCGAGAAGCGCGGTGCTGATAAGCTTGACCGCAAGATGTTCTGTCTCACGGAAGAAGATAATCGCGAGAAGCACCGTAAGAACTGTGCTCGATTTGTCAACGGGAACGACCTTGTTCACATCGCCGACGGACAAAGCTTTGAAATAGCATATCCACGACGCGCCGGTCGCAAGGCCGGACAGGATCAGGAAGATGCTTGATTTTGCCGATATTTCCGTGATCGTACCGGCAGAGCCGACGACAAACACCATGATCCACGAAAACAGAAGCACCACGACCGTCCGCAGGGCAGTCGCCACGTCGGAATCTGTCTTTTTGATTCCACATTTCGCCAGTATCGCCGTAAGTCCGGCAAAGAGCGCTGAAAGCGCCGCCATGATCAGCCACATATCACTGCCTCTTCAAATCATTATATGACCGTCAAAAGACAAGGACCCTTCACTCAGACAAAATCTCCGATTCTGTCAATACCCGGTTCCTGAAATCGACGATCCGTGCGTCAGACAGCCCGCTTTTGACCGTTTTACGGTCTTTCGTCTGCGTAGCGCCGAAATCACGCAGATTGACAACACTTTGCAACGGCAATTCTTTCATATTCTGTTTCTCTCGATTTCAGATCGTGATGATCCTGAGGTTCGGACTTCCCGGATCGAACAGACTGCCGACGCCGGTTTGAAACTCGGCGGTCACGTCCCGCAGATATATGGTCAGCGGTTCTTCTGCGGAGGCCTCCACGCGGGAGCTGTGTTTCAGCCCGGTAAACCGCACGTTTTCAAAGGTCAGTTCGCGCAGTCTGTCGCCCGACTGCAGGTCTCCTGAGGAATCGACATGGTAATGCAGCACCCGATCGGCGTTTTCCACGATCAGATTCCGGAATACGATACCGTGGGAATGCTCCCGCGCAGGGAAGGTCTCGCTGGCAAAAAAGATCATCATTGCGTAAAGATTGTGTCTTCCCGCCTCCCGGGGCAGGATCTCCGTTCTCGATTTAACCACCGTCACCCGATGGGGATAATAGCCGGGGCCGTACACGTGGCAGTTTTCCGCCAGGATATTGACGCCGCCGATACGAAACGCCTGACAGGAGGAATTCAGCACGCAGTTGTTGACGTGAAGGTCCCGGACGTCGATCCCGGCGATGCAGTCGTCGCCGGTGCGGAAGACGCAGCGGTTGATCTCCACGTTTTTACAGCAGTGCAGATGGATCCCGTCGCTGCCGCCGAGGCTCGTCACGTCCGTCATCGAAACGTTTTCGCAGGCGTCCAGCTGGTGCATGAAATTGCCGCTGTGCCGGACGGTATACCCCTTCAGCACGACGTTTTCACAGTTTGAGAGGAAGATCCCATGCGGGCCGCGGTAGTGCTCCTCCCCGTCCGGATCGAAGCAGTTCTGTCCGTCGATCACGGCTCCCGGCTCGCCGATGATCGAAATATTGCGAGCGCCGTATGCCGAGAGCATCGCTCTGCGGTATTCCGCTCTTTTTTTGTTCCCGAAGTACTGCGGGATCAGCTCCTGATCCGTGCGCAGGGAAACGTTCTCCGGCACGTCGAACACTTCGTAATCGTCGCAGTTCTCGCTTCCCAGCAGCACCGCGCCGCTTTTGAGCAGGACTGTGGTATCGGAATAAAGCAGCAGACCGGAAACGCGATACGTTCCTTTCGGAAAAACAACCGTCCCTCCGCTGTCTTTGCAGCGATCAAGAACTTTCTGTATTGCCTGCGTCTGCGGCGCGTCCGCGTCCGGCGTGACGCCGCAGGCGGTCAGATCATAAATCATACTCATTTGGATTTATCTCCCAAATCATCATAGAATATTAATTCGGTTGTTTCCATTTCAACGAATAAAATTCGTGCGTTGCCGCGCTTCCGGTACGGGAAATTCATAGGTTTCTTTGGCAAGCGCGATGGCTTTCATCAAAAAACTCATATTTTTAGCCAGCATCCGCATCGTCTGAAGGCCTTCCACGTCCTGTTCGGCCTCGCCCTTTTCTCTTCCGTGAACGCTGTTCCAATACTGGCTGGAAACAATCGGCATGTTGGTCATGGTAAAATACTTGTTGAGTTCGTCGAAGGTCGCGGAGCATCCGCCGCGACGGGCGACGACGACGCTGGCCCCCACCTTCATCGTTTTATCAAAATGCGTACTGAAGAAGAGCCTGTCAAGGCAGGCGATCAGCGTCGCGTTCGCGGAAGCGTAGTAAACCGGGGAGGCGATCACCAACCCGTCTGCCGCTTCAAACTTCGGCGCAAGGTCATTTACAATATCGTTAAATACACACTTTCCCGTCTGAAAGCAGGTCTCGCAGGCAATACAGCCGCGGATATCCCTGTTGCCGATCTGTACGGTCTCGGTTTCGATCCCTTGGGCTGCGAACGTTGTTTCCATCTCTTTCAGAGCGATATCGGTGTTGCCCGCCTTCCTCGGGCTGCCGTTGATGATCAATACTTTCATATAGAACTCCTCCGATTTTGTACTGTTATGAAGCCGGTATGCTTTATTCAACGAATTCGTTTGCTTTCTTTCAGCTCGTAACAAAAATGATTATTGAATAATCATTTTCTGAAGTATATCTTCGGCAACAGGTGCTTTATCTGAACAAACGGTACGTCGAAATGTTCCTTGAGCTTGCCGTAAATACTGGAGCCGAAGTTGAAATTGCGCGTCAGCAGCATGTTGACGATATTATACGGCTGGTAGCGCTGGTCCAGATCGAACCACGTGACTTTATCCACAATGCTGGTATAATGTGTGAAGGTATCGAAGCCCGCCTTGCCGTGGTACTGGCCCATACCGCTTTCGCCTACGCCGCCGAAGCCCATGGCGCTGGAGATCACGTGGATCAGCGTTTCGTTCACACAGCCGCCGCCGAAGGAGACGGAATCGTGCAGTTTTTTGATATTGGCCTTGTTTTCGGAGAAGACGTACATGGCGAGGGGCTTATCGTGAGCGCGGACCTGATCGATCACGTCGTCCAGCGAATCGTAAACCAAAAATGGCAGCACGGGGCCGAAGATCTCTTCCCGCATCACCTTGTCTTCCCACGTGACGTTATCCAGCAGGGTGAACTCGATCTTTCTTGATGCGGGGTCGGAGCGTCCTCCGTATACGACCTTTTCTGGATCGATAAGGCCGGTCACGCGGTCAAAGTGTTTTTCGTTCACGATTTTTCCCCAGAAGGGATTTTGAAGGCAGTCTCCGTACTGGCGCGCGATTTCCTCCTTCATCAGGCGCAGGAACGCGTCCTTTACGCTGCGGTGGATAAAGACGTAATCCGGCGCAACGCAGGTCTGCCCAACGTTTGTACCCTTGCCGAACACGAGACGCCGCGCGGCAAGCTTCAGTTTGGCGGTTTCGTCGATGATTACGGGGCTTTTGCCTCCCAGCTCCAGCGTAACGGGCGTGAGGTTCACCGCCGCCTTTTCGAGCACCAGTTGCCCCACTTTTTTGCTGCCGGTGAAAAAGATATAGTCGAATTTTTCATCCAGCAGGGCGGCGTTTTCCTCCCGGCCGCCGGTGATCACCGACACGTGCTCCGGCGGGAAGATCTCGCCCAGCATCTCCGCGATCAGCGCGCTTGTTCTCGGGGAATAGGCGCTGGGCTTCACCACCACCGTATTGCCCGCCGCCACCGCCGCGATCACCGGCGGCAGGGTGAGCATAAAGGGGTAGTTCCACGGGCTCATCACCAGCGTAACGCCGTAGGGCTTGGCCTTGACGTAACTGCGGGCAAGCTGCTGCCCGAAAGGGGTGGGCACGGTTCTGTCCTTGGCAAAGGAGCGCAGGTGTTTGAGCATGAAATTCACTTCGGACACCACAACGGCGATCTCCGTCATATACGCCTCATACCCGGATTTGCCGAGATCATCAAACAGCGCGCCGTTAATCTGCAGCTCGTGCGACAAAAGGTATTCCTTCAGTTTTTTCAGATACGCGACGCGCTTCTCCACCGGCAGCGTATGCCCGGCGTTAAAATATGCTCTCTGTTTTTCAACGATTATATGGATCTGTGCCTTGTTCATTTATCTCATCTTCCTTTTTTGATGTTATTATATCACAAGAAAACAGGCTATGTAAGCGTTTTTTCAAGCGTGAAACGCCGCGAAGCAGATTTTCGCGCAATCTGCAAATCGGAAGATATGATTTATGGAAATACGCCGGGAAAAGTGCGGCAAGACGCGGAAGGATTGCAGATCATGCGGTACTCGGCAGAAATACGGCGTGGCTGCTGACGCTGACCGTGAGCAGTATGATCCCGGAAAGGATCAAACCGATAAAACGTAATACCAATGATTTCATAAAGAATCCTCCTGATAAAATACAGCCCACTGTTTCACACGATGACCATGCAAGCTCCTTTTGATGATTATTTTTTTCCGAACAGGTGGACGAAGAAGTAGAGGATGGAGTGGAAGAATCTGACGATTCTGCCCCAGAAGGACGTGCCGTGGTCCACGTTGTCCCAGGGACACGTATTGTCGCCGCCGGAGGGATGATCCGGATCCGTCGGTTCA